>JACCVB010000373.1 GCA_013698385.1 Chloroflexota bacterium | reverse complement strand
GAGGCCTTCAGCTCATGGGCGACGATGGTCACGAGAGGATCTCCTCAAGGTTCGAGGGAGCTGGCTCGGCCCTCAGCGGGACCGAGCCAGCTCGAGCGATGGCTCCGCGGCGATACGTCGACCGACCGCGATGACGCGGTGGCCGACGGATCGGCGGAAGGAAGGCCGGGATGACGCGAGCAGGCGGGCCTGGGCCGCGCGCTCGATCTCCCGTTGTTGGGCCTCACGAACGACCGCGAGGGCCAGCCATGGCTGAATCTGCATCTGAAATCACCTCCTTCCTGTCGTCATTCGTCGTCGGGGGCCGCGTCCTCGTCGACGTCGTCGTCGAGCGAGCGGCCGGTGTAGGTCATGAACACGTCTTCGAGGCTCGCCTCGCGGCCGAGGCGGGCGCTTGCCTGCGCCTTGAGTTCGGTCGGCGTGCCCTCGGTGACCACCCGGCCGTCGTTGAGGACGGTGATCCGGGCGCACAGGCGTTCGGCCTCGGCCAGGTCGTGCGTGGTCAGGACGATCGTTGCGTCATGGGTCTGGTTCATCTCCTCGATGAAGGTCTGGACATCGAGCTTGCTGCGGGGGTCGAGGCCGGTCGTCGGCTCATCCAGGAGCAGGAGGGTCGGGCTGGTCAGCAGGGCTCGCGCGATGGCGACTTTCTGCTGCATCCCTCGACTCATCTGTTCCACGGGCCGACCGACCCGCTTCTCTCCGATGCCGAGGCGGACCAGGATGGACAGCGCATCGCGCCTTGCGGTGCCACTGTCCAGCCCGTATAGCCGCGCGGCGAACATGAGGTTCTCCATCGGGCTCAGCTTCTTGAAGAAGGCGGCATCGACGCTGACCCGGTTGATCAGGCGCTTGACCTTGAGCTCGTCGCGCTCGATGTCGAGCCCGAAGATCTCGACCCGACCCTTGTCCAGGGTCAGGAGGCCGCTGATCAGTCGGATGAGCGTGGACTTGCCCGAACCGTTGGCGCCGAGGATCCCGTGGATGTCGCCGCGCTCGAGGCGCAGGTCGACGTCAGTGATGGCGGCCACGGGCTTGCGGTTGCGCCCGACGACGAAGGACTTGCTGAGGCCCTCGATGAGCAGGGCAGGGACCTGGACGGTCGCCGCGGCTGTGGCCGGCGACACGGCCGGGCTTGGTTTCTTCAGTTGTTCGGTCAGGGTGGCGGTCACGATCGAGACTCCGGAGTGATACGTGGGGGGTGGACACAGGACGAGCCGCGGAACGCGTCCGACGAGGTGGTCGGGGCTCCGCGGCTCGTGTGGTCTGCCTTGTCGCCCGGGGTGGGGCAGAAACGGGCATCAAAAAAGCCGGGGGCCCATCTGGCCCACGGCTCGGGTCTGGTCCGGGATGGCGGTCCTGCCGCCAGCGGCTAGCTCGAGTGGGGCGCAGATCTCCCGCGATCCGCTGCGCCGTTAGGCGCCAGCGTGCGTCGGACGAGATGTCGCTTCGTCATTCGGAGGAGCCCTCCTGGACCGGACGAGGGTGGGCGATCTGCCGCACCGGGCGGGAGTGTAGACCGCTCCGTGCGAGCATGTCAATGGCCCCCATGATCTGTCGGCAGGCGGAGATCACGGCGAATGATCCTTGGAACACGAGGACGTCCGGCGAAACCTCCACGTCCTGGAGAAAACCTCCACGTCTGTTGAGCAGATCGTCGTCCCCGATCGTGATCGGCACGTGGTCGACGACCACGTGTCCAGGACGATACCGCCCCGGAGCGACGGTCAACGCGACGCGAGAGGACGAGCAGACGTGGTGGATCCGCCCGTGCACGTGACGTGTTCATTTCCGCGGCTACGAGACCAGTGGCTCCCCCGGGCCGCACTCCGGACGTCACGATCCGGCCGGTCGTCGCCATAGCCGAGCCACTGATCACGTAATGTGCGACGACTCACCGAAGGCACCAGTCCATACTGGGGGGCCGGCCTCTCCGCGGCGGCCCTCCGCGTCGGTCTCCCCGCGTCGGCCCCTCGACGTTTGACGCTCCACGGGGGCCGCCGTACGCTGGCCGCCCCGAGTCCACCCATTCACCATCCGGGAGTCCTGTGGCCGATCTTTCGGCTGCGCGGGGTCGGTCGGCCGTTCCTGACGGTCCCGCAGAGCCGCGCTCCATCGTCGAGCTGATCCAGGCCGGCACGCTGGATGCGGAGCTGGCAGCGACGCTCTGGGTCCTCATCGCCGGTGGGGTCCCGATGGTCGTGGCCGGCGGGGAGGAGGGGATCGGCAAGAGCACCTTGCTGATCGCACTCGTGGGGTTCCTACCAAGCCGTGTCCGGAGGATGGAACTCACAGGCGCGACGGAGTCCTTCGATTGGCTGCCCCAGGCCACGGAGCTCGGGTGGCACGGTGCGGCGGGCACAGGACCGACAAGCGCACGACCGGTGCGCGACGACGAACCTCCCGTGCGCCCCGAAACGACCATCCTGATCATCCCCGAGCTCTCCGACCACCTGCCGTCGTCCACCTGGGGCGACGAGGCGCGCCTCGCGCTCCGGGCCGCTTCGATCGGTTATGGCCTTGCCGCCACGACCCATGCCGACGGCCTGGACGAGGTGCTCGATTCGCTTCACCGCCCACCGGTGAGCGCCACCGACGACGAGCTGTCGCGCCTCGGCGCCATCCTGGTCCTCCGCCGAGTCGACGGGAACCGCCGCCGGATCGTCGCCGCCCACTACCTTCGACCGACGGCTCGCGACGAACATGGCCACGTCCAGCGACTCGGCCCGGCGGTGCTCGCCACGTGGGACCCCGCACGGGACCGCTTCGAGCATTTCGGCTGGGGGATCAACCCGGAGTTGGCGTTGCGGGTCGGGCTCAAGGCTGGCGACTTCGAGGTCGAAGTCGATCACCGACGGGCGTTTCTCGAGGGGCTGGCCGCCGCCGGCACGACCGATCCGAGCGCCGTTCGCACCGCCATCGCTGACTATCGCCCGCTCGTGTCGCCGCCCCGCGAACGCTCCACCGAACCGTCCCGCGGCCCCTACATCCCCGCCACGAACTGAGGCTCCCGATGTCCCATCCCCCCGTCGCCGCCACGATCGCCGAGCTTCGATCGTCCGGCTGGCGTTCCCGGACGGTCAAGGAGGAACTTCGGGCCAACCTGCTGGAGCGGCTGGCGAGCGGGGCCGAGATCCTGCCGACCGTCATCGGGTACGACGAGACGGTCCTGCCCGCCATCGAGAACGCGATCCTTGCGGGGCACGACCTGGTCTTCCTCGGCGAACGCGGCCAGGCCAAGACCCGGATGGCGCGCCTGCTCGTCGGCCTGCTCGACGAGTGGCTACCTGTCGTGCGGGGTGGGGAACTGAATGACGATCCCTATGCCCCGGTGAGCCCGGCTGCGCGGGCCATCGTGGAGCGCGATGGCGAAGACACGCCCATCGACTGGCTGCCCCGCGACCGACGCTACGCGGAGAAGCTGGCCACGCCGGACATCACGATCGCCGACCTGATCGGCGAGGTGGATCCGATCAAGGTCGCCGAGGGCCGCTACCTGTCCGACGAGCTCACCCTTCACTACGGCCTGATCCCGCGGGCGAACCGCGGGATCGTGGCGATCAACGAGTTGCCCGACCTCGCCGAGCGCATCCAGGTCGGCCTGCTCAACGTGCTGGAGGAGCGTGACGTCCAGATCCGCGGATTCACCGTGCGCCTCGCGCTCGATCTGTTCGTCGTGGCCTCGGCCAACCCGGAGGATTACACGTCGCGCGGCCGGATCATCACGCCGCTCAAGGACCGGCTGGGTTCCCAGATCCGAACCCATTACCCGCGCACGCTGGGCCACGAGTTGCGGATCGTGGCCCAGGAAAAGCAGCGTTTCGCCCCGGCGGAAGCCGAGCCGACCGTCGTCGTCCCGGCGTTCATGGAGGAACTGGTCGCGGAACTGACCCACCTCGCGCGACGCTCCCCGGAGATCAGCCAACGCTCCGGCGTATCCGTGCGCGTGTCGGTCGCGAACATGGAGATCCTGGAAGCCGTGGCCCTGAAGCGGGCGGTCCGCCTGGCCGAGTCGGTCGCCGTACCGCGGGTCTCGGACCTCGGCGCGATCGTGGCCTCGACCGTGGGCAAGGTGGAACTAGAGTCGGTCGGGGACGAGGCGCCCGAGGAGCGCATCGTGGAACGGCTGATCACGAAGGCGCTGTACGCCACGTTCAACCGACGGGTGATCCTCGACGATCTCGACGGCGTGGTCGAGGCGTTCGAGGGCGGGTTCACGGTGGAGACCGGCGACCTCACCCCGTCACGCGAATACGTCGCCTGGATGCGCGAGGTGCCGGGCATGGGCGCCGCCGTTCATGCGCTTGGTGCCTTCGATGCAACGGATGGTGCGGAGGAACCGGCCGTGGTCGCCTCGGCGGTGGAGTTCCTGCTGGAGGGACTGCATCTCGCCCGGCGGATCAACAAGGACCGCATCCCCGGCGGCACCGTCTACCACCGATGACGGTGCTCGGATGAGCGCCCACCGGGCCGACGACCTCGCGACGCTGGCACGTCACGCCCGGTTCTCGCGCTGGGACGGCAGCCAGCAGGCGCCCGAGCTCGGCGCCGACGAGATCATGGATGCCATCTCCGCCGACATGATGTCGGAAGGCGACCTGTCCGAGGCCCTCCGACGGCTGATGGAGCGTGGCTGGCGGAGCGGCGACCCGACCCGGCCGGACCTGCCGGGGCTCCAGGACCTGATGGACCGCCTGGCTCGCCAGCGGGAGGAGGCGCGTGAGCGTTTCCAGCTCGGGGACGTTCTCGGCGACATCCGTCGGGAACTCGACGAGATCGTGGAGCAGGAGCGGGCGGGGGTCCAGCGCCGCCTCGACCGGTCCAGCGGCCAGCTCGACGGCACTGACGCCGACTCCGCGACCGACGCCGGCTCCGCGACCGACCCCGACGCCGGTACGCACGACTCGGCCGCCGCCGCCTCCACCGACCCGACGCTCCAGGCGCTGCTTCGGGACGTGTCCGCGCGACGTCTGGACGCCCTCGAGTCCCTCCCGGACGACGTCGGCGCGCGGATCCGCGGCCTGCGCGAATACGACTTCCTCGAGCCCGATGCGCGCCGCCGCTTCAACGAGCTCGTCGAACGACTGGGCAAGCAGGTCCTGGACCAGTTCGTCGCGGGTATGAGCGACGCCATCCGCTCCACGACGCCGGAGGACCTCGCGGCGAATCGCGAGATGGTCCGCGACCTGAACGCGCTGATCCGCGAACGGATCGGCGGCCACGAGCCGGACGCCGCCGCGTTCCTTGCCAGGCACGGCCGGTTCTTCCCGGGCGCGCGGACGTTCGATGACATCCTCGCCCGGCTCGCCGAGCGAATGGCGACGATGGCGTCACTCATGCGCTCGGTCAGCCCGGAACAGCGAGCGGAGATCGAGTCGATGATGGAAGCCCTGCTGCGCGACGACCGCCTGCTCGCCGACCTCGCCCAGCTCGCCACGAACCTCGATCTCGTGTTGCCCGGCGGACTCGGAGACCGGGTGCGCTTCGGCGGCGAGGAGCCGCTCTCGCTCGATGGCGCGCTCGCCCAGATCGCCCGGCTCCAGTCGATGGAGCGGCTTGAGGACGCGCTCGGCGATGTCGACGGTCCGGCTGATCTGGATCGGATCGATCGCGATGCCGTGCGCGACCTGCTTGGCGAGGATGCCGCCCGGCAGATCGATGCGCTGGACGACCTCGCCCGCCGACTCGAGGAGGCGGGTTACCTGACGCGCGCGGGCGACCGACTCGAACTCACGCCGCGGGGCAGCCGCAAGATCGGCCAGAAGGTCCTCGACGACCTGTTCGCGCGACTCAGCCGGGACGCGTTCGGCGGCCATCGGATCGACCGCAGCGGTCGGGGAGGGGAGCGCGAGGAGACGACGAAGCCGTACGAATTCGGCGACCCGTTCCATCTCGACCTGCGCGGCACGCTGACGAACGCCCTCGCTCGCGAGGAGAACGCGCCCGCGACGCGGTCGGCGCCGGCGGTGCGGTCTGCGAACGGGCGCCGGGGGATCCGGCTTTCACCGGACGACTTCGAGGTCTTCCGGACCGAGCAGATGACCCGGACGGCGACCGTCCTCCTTGTCGACATGAGCCGCTCGATGCTCCTGCGCGGTTGCTTCCTGGCAGCCAAGAAGGTCGCCATCGCGCTCGACACGCTCATCCGGACGCAGTATCCGCGCGATCACCTGAGCGTGATCGGGTTCGCCTATTTCGCTCGAGAGATCCGTCCCGGCGCGCTTGCCGAATTGACCTGGCACGGCTACGAATACGGCACGAACCTGCAGCACGGGCTGCTGCTGGCGCGACGCATCCTGGCCCGCGAGGCTGCCGCGAACAAGGAGATCGTGGTCATCACGGATGGTGAGCCGACCGCCCACTTCGAAGGCGGCGAGGTGGAATTCAGCTACCCGCCGACACGACGGACGATCAGCGAGACCCTGCGCGAGGTCCAGCGCTGCACGAGGGACGGCATCACGATCAACACGTTCATGCTGGAGCGATCGCGCGCACTGACCGAATTCGTCGCGCAGATGACGAAGTCGAATCGTGGTCGCGCGTTCTACACGAGCCCGGAACGGTTGGGCGAGTACGTCCTGGTGGACTTCGTCGGACGGCGCTCCCGGCGCGTGTCGTAGCGCGTATCCTCGGGGCTGCTGAGTCGGTCCCCAAGCGACCGGCACGCGCGGAGGGTCGTGCATGACATTCCTGTTCCCGTATGTCCTGTTCCTGCATGTAATGGGGGCGATCCTCGCGTTCGGCCCGACGTTCGCCTACTCGATCATGGGGGCCATGGGTGGGCGGGAGCCGCAGCATGCGAATTTCGCGTTGCGCGTCACCGCAGCGATCGGGACGAAGCTCGTGTACCCGCTGGCGATCTTCCAGGGCGTGACCGGCGTCGGCTTGATCCTCATCGGGGGCGTGCCGCTGATGTCGCGGCCGTGGCTTCTCGTCGCGATCATCCTCTACGTGATGCTCCTGGGCTACGCGTTCACCGTCCAGCGGCACACGCTCCATGAACTGATCGACATGACCTCTGCACCACCACCGGCCGGGGGTGCCGCGGCACCAGGCATGCCGTCGCCCGCTGCGTCCGCAGGAACGACCCCGGCGCCAGCCGGGCCACCACCGGCGATGTTGGCCCTGGTCCGGAAGATCCAGCGCGGGGGGATGTTCATGGGGCTGACCGTGATCGTCATCGTGTTCCTCATGGTCGTGAAGCCAGGTAGGTGAGCCCGGACGCCACGAGCCGACCGGGACGGCCGGCACGGCACCAGGTCCTCGCTGGCCGGTCGGGGGGCCGCGCCGTACCATGAGCGACCCAGCCCACCAACCGGCGGAACCGTGGTCGAGGAGATCCACCGATGCCCCACGTCGCGAGCTCACCGGCGGACCTGCTCGAGAAGATCCGTCCGGCGGCCTACCTCGACCGTGATCGTCTCGTCATCGACGACGAGGCCGGTTTCCGGGGCACGGCCATCCGGGACCTCGCCTGGACCGCCGCATTCACGGACGACGAGGCGACCACCCAAGCTGCTCAGTGGTTGGTCTGGGAAGCGAGCCAGGCCATCGGCGCCCACTCGGCGAGCATCCAGGAGCTGTACGCGGCGCGCGCCCGGGGAGAAGTCCACGGCTTCACGGTGCCGGCGATCAACCTTCGCGCCCAGACCTTCGACATGGCCCGCACGATCTACGAGGCGGCGATGTCGGCCGACGTCGGCGCCGTGATCCTGGAGCTCGCGCGGAGCGAGCAGACCTACACCTACCAGCGCCCGATGGATTACACGACCGCCGTCCTCGCCGGGGCGATCGCGGCTGGCTGGCGGGCGCCGGTCTTCATCCAGGGCGATCACTACCAGTTCAACGCGAAGAAGTACACCGCGGACCCGGAGTCGATGACCGAGGAGATCCGGCGTGCCTGCCGCCTGGCGATCGACGCCGGCTACCGCAATATCGACATCGATTCGTCCACCCTGGTCGACCTCTCCAAGCCGACGACCGACGAGGAGCAGCGCGAGAACTACCTCCGCGCGGCCGAACTGACGGCCCTCATCCGGTCGCTGGAACCCGACGGGGTCACGGTCAGCGTCGGTGGCGAGATCGGCGAGGTCGGGACCCAGAACTCGACTGTCGACGAGCTTCGTGCCTACCTCGATGGCTACCGTCGGGAACTGGAGGCACGCGCACCTGGTGCGACGGGCATCAGCAAGGTCAGCGTCCAGACCGGCACGAGCCACGGTGGCGTGCCCCTCCCGGATGGCTCGGTCGCGGAGGTCGACCTCGACTTCGACGTCCTGCGCGAGCTCGGCGAGGTGGCCCGCAGCCACGGTCTGGCCGGTGCCGTCCAGCACGGCGCCTCCACGTTGCCGGACGAACTGTTCCATCGATTCCCGGCCGTGGAAACGGCGGAGATCCATCTAGCCACGGGCTTCCAGAACGCGCTGTACGAACACCAGGCCTTCCCGGAGGACCTGCATCGCGAGATCGAAGCGTGGTGCTTCGCCAACGCGGCCGACGAGCGTAAGGCCGGACAGACCGACCAACAGTTCGTGTACACCACGCGCAAGAAGGCGATCGGCCCCTTCAAGCGCCAGCTGTGGGATCTCGAGGCGAAGGACGAGATCCTGGCTGCGCAGCGACGCAAGCTGTCCTTCCTGTTCACCGAGCTTGGCGTCAACGGTTCCCGCGAGATGATCGCCGCGTACATCCGGCCACCCGAGGAGCACCGACCGCTGCCCGATGCCCTGCGCCTGGCTGCCGAGGCAACCGTCTAGCCCAAGTCCCGGTCAAGGTGGCCGCAACTTCGGATCCTTCGGCCCACAGGCCTCCGCCTCGACGAAAACCCTCGTTGAGGCGCCGATCGCGGTGCTATCCTCGGCGGCAGGTCCGGACTCGCCATTGAGGGATCGCCCGGATCAGCCCACGCGTCAACGCGTGACTCCTTGAAGGGTCGATCTCGCGTCATCGGGATGCGGAGTAAGGAGGAGATCGTGGCGGAAGCCGGTCATGCCCAGGACGTCGCCGCCCGGGACGACGCCCATCTGCGCTCGCTCGGGATCAAGCCGGAGCTCCAGCGCACGCTGGGTTTCCTGTCCAACTTCGCGGTGGCGTTCAGCTACATCAGCGTGTCCACGGGCACCTTCACCCTGTTCGCGGTGGGGATCGGGGTGGGAGGTCCGGCCTTCTTCTGGGCCTGGCCGCTGGTCATCCTGGGCCAGACGTTCGTCGCGCTCAACTTCGCCGAGCTGGCCAGCCACTTCCCGGTCGCGGGGTCGATCTACCAGTGGTCGAAGCGGCTGTCCAACAAGACGCTCGGCTGGTTCACCGGCTGGATCTATTTCTGGGCGGGCGTGCTGACCACGACCGCGGTGGCGGTGACCGTCCCGCTCGTCCTCTCCACCGTGCTCGGCTTCGACCTGGGGGCGCCCTCGATCGTGCCGGCCCTGAGCAACCTCGTATTCGTCGCCATGGTGACCTTGATCATCACCACGATCATCAACGCCTTCGGTGTGCGGTTGCTGGCGCTCATCAACAACATCGGGGTCGGCGCGGAGATCCTCGGCCTCGCGGTCTTCGGGCTGATCCTGCTCATCTTCTTCAACCATCAGCCGCTGAGCGTGCTGACCCAGACCGCGGGCCTGGAGAACCAGCCGGGCGTCGGCATCGTGCCGGTCTTCCTGGTCGCGATGTTCATGGCGCTGTTCGTGGTCTACGGCTTCGATACGGCGGGGACCTTCGGCGAGGAGACCCTGGACGCCGGACGCCAGGCGCCAAGAGGCGTCCTGTCCGCCATCTGGCTGTCGGGCGCCGTCGGGGTCATCTTCCTGCTCGCGATCATCCTGTCGTTCAAGGACATGGCGGCGGGCATCGCCTCCGGCCAGAACTTCGGTCTGCCCATCGCGGACACCCTGATCGAGAACCTCGGTGACTTCGGCAAGGTGTACCTGACCGTGATCCTCATCGCCGTCTTCGTCTGCACCCTGGCCATCCAGGGCGCGACGACCCGCCTGATGTTCTCCATGGGCCGCGACCGCCGCCTGCCGCTCGGATCGGTGTGGGGTCACGTCAACCCGACGTTCAAGACACCGGCCAATGCGGCCGTCGCGGTCGGTGTGCTTTCGGCGATCCCGTTCCTGGCCACGGATAGCCCGCTCATCCTCGCCACCGCCGCGACCGGGATGATCTATCTCAGCTACTTCCTGTGCAATCTCGGCGTGTTCTCGGCCCGGGTCCGGGGCTGGCCGCAGAAGGGCGCCTGGTTCAGCCTGCGCGGCTGGGGCACCGTCATCAACGGCCTGGCCCTACTGTGGGGCGGCCTGATGCTGATCAACTTCGCGCTCTGGCGGAGCGACCTGTTCGGCGCCTTCGGGACCGCCACCTACAACCTTGCCGACGGGACGGCGTTCGCCCTTCGCGACCTGACGAATCCGCTCATCAACGAGACGATCAGCATCGGCGGCAACGTGCTCAGCGGGTTGCCGGCCATCCCGATCTTCGAGTTCATGCTCGGGATCGTCGTCCTCGTCGGGATCATCTACTACCTCGCGGCCGACCGCGGGGACGCGACGTCGGCGAGCCTCGAGCCCGATCTCGCCACCGGTGAAGCTGTCATCGGGTAGGTCGGGCGCACAGTCGGCCCTCGCCGCCGGTGTCTGCGATGGCCGGCGCGCCCGGGGACGACGGCGCTGACGTCCTACGAGGCGAGCTCCGCGAAGAGCTCGTCGCCGCGCTGCAGCGCGTGCCCGAGCTCTCCGGCAGGGAGCTGCGCCTGACGGCCCTCTCGGGCGGGATCACAAATCGCAACTTCCTCGTGGAGTCACCAGGCGAGGCGTGTCGCTACGTCATCCGGCTGGCCGGCAACGACACGCATCTGCTGGGCATCAGCCGCGAAGTCGAGCACGCGGCGACCGTCTCCGCCGCGGGCGTGGGCGTGGGTCCGGAGGTGACCGCCTTCATCCGCCCAGAGGGCTACCTCGTGACCCGGTTCATCGAGGGATCGCCGGTCAGCGCCGCCGCCGTCCACGAGCCGAGGACCCTGCGCCGCGTCGCGGATTCGCTGCGGCGGATCCACAACGGTCCACCCATCCCGGGCCTGTTCGTGCCGCTCCGGATCGT
>JACCVB010000371.1 GCA_013698385.1 Chloroflexota bacterium | reverse complement strand
ATTCGGCGTCGCGGGGTGGAGCAGCGGCAGCTCGTCGGGCTCATAACCCGAAGGTCAGAGGTTCGAATCCTCTCCCCGCAACCAGCGCCTTTTCCTTGAACCCCGGGTCCCGACCAACCCGGGGTTCATCCTTGCCCGCCGCGCGACGGTATCGGCGTCATGCCGGACTGGCGTCTACTCAGGCGGGACGGTTCTCAGTCCCAGCGGAAGGTTCGGACGGCGAGGACGCCGCCAATGAGGGCCCAGACGGCCAGGATCGCCAGTGAGCCGGTGGTGCTGCCGAAGCCCTCGGCTGCGCCGCCGGTACCGCCCAGACCGGCCCGCAGCCCCTCCGCGAGCGCGGCCGACGGGAACAGCCCGGCGACGCGTGCCATCGGTCCGGGCAGGTCCGTCACCGGCACGAGCACCCCGCCGACCGCCATCACCAGGAGGAACAGGACGTTGGCGAAAACGAGCGTCGCCTCCGCCCGGAGCGTGCCCGCCATGGCCAGCCCGAAACCGGCGAAGGTCGCCGTCCCGAGCATGACCGACACCAGCAGCAGCGGCAGCAGGACGGGGCCCGGCGGCCGCCAGCCCAGGACACCCGCCGCGAGGCCCGCGAGGAGCACCACCAGCCCGAGCTCGATGACGACGATGGCGAGGACCTTGGCGGCGATGAGCCCCGGCCGACCGAGCGGCGACCCACCGAGCCGCTTCAGCACCCCATAGCTGCGCTCGTAGGCCGTGGCGATCCCGAGATTGACGAGGCCGGTCGCGACGATCGCGAGCGCGAGGATGCCGGGCAGCAGCGCGTCGACCCGCGTGCCGGTCGCGGGTTCCGGCAGCACCCGGGTCGAGCCCAGGAAGAGCAGGAGCCCGGCCGGCACGGCCAGCATCGCCACGAGGTTCTCGCCACGGCGCGCGGTCAGCCGCAGTTCGACCGTGGTCTGAGCGAGGATCGCTCGCCACATCGGCGCTGGCCGGCTCACGAGGGTGCCCGCACGAGTCGCAGGTAGGCATCTTCCAGGGAGCCCCCGCCGCCGATCGCCGTGACCTCGGCGACCGTCCCCGACGCGAGGATGCGGCCACGGGCGAGGATGAGGACCCGATCGGCCAGGCGCGCGACGTCGCCCAGGTCGTGGCTGGTCAGCAGGATCGCCAGCCCTTCGGCTCGCAGGGACGCGATCAGGTCACGGACGACGAGACGCGCCTCGGGGTCCATCCCGGCCGTCGGTTCGTCCAGGATGAGCACTTCGGGCCGACCCACGAGGGCGAGCGCGAGACCGAGTCGCTGGCGCTCTCCGCCGGACAGGCGGCGATACGGGGTCGCGGCCACCGGTCGCAGCCCGACGAGGTCGAGCAACGGACCGGGCTCGAGCGGGTCGGCATGCATCGCGGCGTACTGCCGGAGCGTCTCCAGCGGCCGGGCGCGGATGTCCAGCCCACCCTCCTGGAGCATCAGCCCGACTCGGGCCCGCAGGGCCCGACCGCCCGCGTGCGGCGCCGTGCCCAGGACCCGGATCGAGCCGGCGTCCGCGCGCCGGTAGCCCTCGATGACCTCGAGGGTCGTCGTCTTGCCAGCCCCATTGGGCCCGAGGAGCGCGACGATCTCGCCGCGGCGGACCCCGAACGAGACGTCATCGACCACGGTTCGCGCGCCGTAGCGCTTGACCAATCGATCGACCTCGATGGCCGGCTCCTGGCCGCCCACCGTCGCGGTCACGGGGCGATCCCGGCGTACTGTCGCTCGAAGTCGGCGTCGGTCAGGCCGCCCACCTGGATGGACCGGACGATGCCCTGCCGGTCGATGAAGTAGGACTGCGGCCGAGCGGCGATCCGGTAGGCCGCCCGTATCGATCGTGCGGGGTCCTCCACGGTGGGCCAGGTGCCCCCGAATGCGGTCACGAACTGGCGGGCCGGTTCGGGCGGGTCGTCGGTCAGGACTCCGACGACGGCGAAGCCGTCCGCTGCGTACTCGGAAAGCTTGGCAAGGAGCAGCGGGAACTCGTCGCGGCAAGGGACGCACGATGGGCCCCAGAAGTTGACGAGGACCGGTCGGCCGGCATACGCGGCGAGGTCGAACGCGCTGTCGTCCAGGGTGGTCCCGGCGATCGGCGGAGCGGGCCTCCCGACGGCCACCCGGTCGTCCGTGCTGCCCTGGCGCACGAACCACCAGACACCGGCCGTGGTGAGGACAGCAAGGATCAGGGCGAACAGGATCGGTCGGCGCGGCGTCAGAGGGCCTCGGGCATCCGCCCTACTGGAGGGTGGCGCTGCCCGTCATCGTCGGGTGGACGGTGCACAGGAAGATGTAGCTACCCGCAGGCAGGGCGGGAACGTCGTAGACCGTGGTCGCCACGCCGGGGAATGTCTTGCCCTTCCAGACCTCGGCGCCATTGGCGTCCTTGAACTCGACGTTGTGGGGTGTGCCCTGGTCGTCGTTGACGAGTGCGAGCTTGAAGGCCTTGTCCGCCGGGCCGCTGATCGAGGACTGATCGAACGCCACGTTCTGGGCGACGAGTGTGACGTCAGCGGCGGGCGCCGACGCGGGCGGCCCGCCGGATCCGGCTGGTGGCGCCGATCCGCCGGGCCCGGGGGATCCGGACGGCGGTCCACCCGACGCGCCCGGAGCGGTCCCGCCACTCACGCCGGTCGGCGGCAGCCAGCCGACCTGGAGCATCACGCCGAAGACGAGCATGACCGCGATCGCGGACAGCAGGAGCGTCGGGGTACGCGGTGCCGGGATGTTCTCGAGGTGGCCGGTCGTGTCCGCGTCCACGGCCTGCACGTATTCCTTGCGGGCGTCCACCAGCCAGCCCACCAGAGTGACGATCAGGACGATCACGCCGATGGCGAGCAGCCAGCCTTCGAAGACGAGACCGAGCATCAGCATCGCGACGCCGATCGCGCCGAGGAACGGCCGGAAGCTCGGTCCGGGCATGTGGACGCCCGGTGGCGGGCCGCGGTGGATGATCGCCGGCACGGTCTCCGCCAGCGCCCCCGTCTCGGTCACTTCGCGGTCGTAGATGCCCAGCGCCTCGCTCAGCCAGTAGATCAGCGCCAGCCCGAGGGCGATCCCGCCGACGACGAGCAACGGCCCCGGAAAGACGAGCCCCAGGAACAGCAGGGCGGCCCCGATCGCCGCCAGGAACGGTGCCATGGACGGGCCGGGCATGTGGATCCCGGCCGGCGTGCGCAGTGCCATCCGGCGCTTGCCTCGTCGCGCGGGCGCGGCGCGGAACAGGCCCAGGAACGTGCGCGCGAGGACCATCGCGATGAGGATCAGGACGAAGACCGGCAAGAGCGCGACGACCGCACCCCAGTCCGGGATGACGAACCGGGCGATCAGCTCAAGGACGGCGTCCCATACACCTTCCAGCATCGGGCGGTCAGATCACTTGCGTGGGGAGCCGGCGATCAGGACGTAGGCCATCATCCCCATCGCCACCCCGAGCAGGACCAGCAGGGTCACGCCGGCGTAATCCACGTGCCAGCCACCGAACGTCGGCAGTGCCCAGAAGACCGCGCCGAGGAATGCGAACAGCAGCCCCACCAGGATCGCGTTGCGCGGATGACGGAAGGCGTGCATGGCGGTCTCCTAGACCCTCGGCGCGTTGCCGGGCAGCAGGTACAGCAGCGAGAACAGCAGGATCCACACGACATCGACGAAGTGCCAGTACAGCGAGGCCGCCTCCACTGCATCGTGATGCCTGGCGGAGAACTGGCCGGCCATCCCCCGATAC
>JACCVB010000340.1 GCA_013698385.1 Chloroflexota bacterium | reverse complement strand
CGGCTGGCCGGGCTCGCCGACGGTGCCACCGCCCGCGCCCGACAGGCCGGTCGGCGTGATCACCGGGGCCGCCGGGTCGTAGGCCGGGAACAGTTCGTCCGTCTTCGCGGCGCCACCGAGGCGGGCGTCGGCGAGAAGCCGGAAGATCTCGCTGTCGACATTGCCGCCGAGCGACCACGCCTGAACCTTCTGCCACGTCGCCGTGTCGAGCGGGGTCCATGGCTCGAGCGCGTAGCCACCGATCCCGCCCGAGCCGGAGAGGACTCCGGCGACCATGAACGGCGTCGATAGGCGGCCGTTGTGCTCCGTGATCCAGGCATTCACGCCGTCGGAGTAGAGCTGCACGATCGACCGTGACTCGGCCGACATCGCGTTGAGGTCGCGCTGGGCGGCGACGCGCCAGCCGAGCGTCCGGATGTAGCGATCGCGGTCAAGCGAGCTCTTCCCGAAGAGTTCCGACAGCCGGCCGGCCCCGATCCGGCGCGAGATCTCCATCTGCCACATCCGCTCCTGGGCGTGGACGTAGCCCTGGGCAAGGAACAGGTCGTGCGTCGTGCTCGCCCGGATCTGGGCGATGCCGTTGATATCGCGATCGACCGAGATCTGGCCATCCAATCCGGGCACGACCAGTCGACCGCTCGTCTGCGGCAGTGCCCGCCCGGTGACCCAGGCGATGACGCCGAAGCCGCCGATGACGACGACCAGCACGATCACCAGCAGGCCCACGACCAGGATCCTCACCCCGCGCACGAACACCCTCCAGCACAGTCGACCGCCCGCCAGTGTGGCGTGCGCCGGCGATGGACGCTCAACCGGCCAGCATCGTTCCCAGCCCGAGGGCTTCCGCCTGGCGAAGGACTGCGTCCGCAAAGACGACGTCCGCGACGCCCACGCCCAGGTGGGTCACCAGGACTCGCCCGGCCGGCGGCCGGGCGATCTTGCCGACGATCGCCTCCCCGAGCGTCATCGCGGGGTCCGGGTAGCCATCGAACAGGCCGGCGTCACGGTTCACGACGAACTGTCCGCGTTCATCGACCACGAACAGCGCCGCCTCGCGCGCGACCGCCGGCGACACCATCGTCGCGTAGTCGACCGCGACGACGAGGGCCTCCGGTGCCAGCCAGCCCAGGGTGAGGGCCCCCCGCAGCGCCGGCTCGGTGAACGACACAGCAGTGATGACGACGTCCGCATCGGCCGCAGCCTCGCGCGCGGTCGAGACCGCCCTGGCCTCCGCGATCCCGGCCGTCCGCCCGGCGGCCGCCGCCAGAGCGAGGGCCCGCTCCGGGTGCCGGTCATGGACCCGCAGGTGGACTCCGGGCAGGAGGTGGCCAAGGACCGGCAGGTGGCTGTGACCCTGGATCCCGGCGCCGATGATGGCGGCGCGTATCGGAGGGCCTCCGTCCCGCTGAAGCGACCGGGCGCTCGCCCGCCCGAAGAGCCTGATCGCGACGCCGGACACGGCCGCCGTCCGCTCGGCGGTGATCGGCCCACCGTCGAGGATGGCCCGGACCTCGCCCGTCGATGGGTCGTTAAGGATGACGACGGCGTGGATCGCCGGGATGCCTAGGGTCGGATCGCCCGCGAAGCCGGTCACCCATTTCATGCCGAGCAGGTCGTGACCACCTAGCGACTCGCCACCCGGCGGTCGGATGGACGCGGGCATCGCGTGGGCGAACGAGCCTGCCGGTCGCGGGTGGACCCCGATCTTTGGCGGCAGTTCCGCGTCCTTCACGAGCGCCGTCATGGCCCGTTCGGCTAGACGCAGTCGCTCCCCGACGGCCGGCATGCACGCCGCCACGTCGATCGCCGACAGGTAGCGGATGGACGCTGGCACGCCCCCAGTCTAGATGCCCGGTACGATGCATCCATGGCCCCCATCGACATCGCGACCAGCCTGGACAACCTCAAGCTCGAGCGCGACGCGGTCGTCCTGTACGAGGCGCTCGCGTCCATCGAGAAGGACCCGGTGCGGGCCGCCGCCTTCGAACGGATCGCCACCAACGAGCGGCGTCACGCCGGGATCTGGGCGAACAAGCTGGCCGAGGTCGGGGCGACCGT
>JACCVB010000335.1 GCA_013698385.1 Chloroflexota bacterium | reverse complement strand
GCCAGGTGACCCTCTCGATGTCCTCCATCCATATCAAACCCCGATCGTCCATCGCCGATCCGAGCCTGGCGAGGGCTGCGGTGGTCGATCTCCCGATGTCCCGTGTGCCGCATCGTCCGGCCACGCCACGTGCGCTCCTTGAGGCCGTGGCCGCGTTGCGTCGCGGCCCGCGCCGCCCCGAGCGTGTCGTCGTGATGTCGCTCGTCCCGATCCCGGTCCGCCCTTCCCGCTGAGCTGGACGGCTGCCGGGGTCGTCGCGGCTCGAGGCTTGGGCCACGCCTGTCAGGCTGGCTTGGGCGGATCCTGCGGCACGGACGGATCGCGCTCGGCAAGCGGACCGCGACCGTGGAGTTCGACCAGGACGCTGCGGGCCCCGCTCGGACCCTGCTGATCCTCGCCGACGCGGACCTGGCCGCTCAGCGCGCGCGCATCCCGGGTCAGGCCGCTCAGCAGCCCGTCGCTGAGCCCGTGCCCGATCTTCATCAGCACGCGGGCGCTCCACTGGCTTTCGCCGTCCTGGTCCTCCCACGTGTCGACCGTGGCGCTGCCGATGGGCGCGCCACCGAGCGTCACCTGGAGCAACTCGAAGCGACGATGGTTGCGGACCATGCTCCTACGGTATCAGCCGCCGCGGTGCAGGGCGATATCGGCCCGCCGGTCGAGGTTCGAGGTCGCTGGCCTTCATCGAAGCCCTCGCGATCGGGACGTTCGTGGTCGAGTACCTGGGCCGAGACGAGCTGGCCGCGCAGGCCGTGGTCGCGAGCGACCGGGCGGCATAGCCGCGTCGCTGGCTCGCTGCACGCCGCGGTCGTGAGACAGGCACTCGGTGTACTGTTCGTAGTGCCGTTGACGTGACGAATTGGTGTTCCCGAGCGGGAGTAACTCAGCTGGCAGAGTGTCTGCTTCCCAAGCAGAATGTCGCGGGTTCGAATCCCGTCTCCCGCTCCACTTCCCGCCTCCATCGCCGCCCCACCGTTTGACTGCCGTTCAGGGGCTGAGCCGTTGCTGATGCCGACATCGGGAACCATCTGGCAGCGTTCGGCCACAGAGCTTGTGGGCATGGTCCGGCGGCGCGAGCTTTCGCCCGTTGAGATCGTGGACGCGTTTCTCGGTCGGATCGACGCGCTCGATGGCCCCTTGGGCGCCTATTGCACGGTGGACGCCGAGGGGGCAAGGAACGCGGCCAGGGTCGCGGAGCGGGCGGTCCGTCGTGGTGACGATCTGGGTCCGCTCCACGGTCTGCCGATCGCCGTGAAGGACCTGATCTTCACCGGGGGCCTGCGAACGGTGGGCGGATCCGTTGCCTATCGCGACTTCGTACCGGACGAAGACGACGTGGCCGTGACGCGCATCCGCGCCGCCGGCGGGATCATCCTGGGAAAGACGAACGTGCCGCCGTTCGGATTCGGACCCGGCAGTTCGAACGCCGTGTTCGGTGCGACGCGCAACCCCTGGGGGCTCGAGCTGACGCCCGGTGGTTCGAGTGGCGGATCGGCGGTCGCGGTCGCGGCGGGACTGGCCCCGCTCGCGCTCGGGGGCGACGGTGGGGGGTCCATCCGGATCCCAGCCAGCTTCTGCGGGATCGTGGGCTACAAACCGACGTTCGGTGTCGTCCCGCTCTATCCGGGTTGTCGGGACCCGCGGTTCCCCGGATTCAGTGGCTGGGAGACGCTGGAGCACATCGGCCCGATGGCCCGGACCGTCGACGATGCGGCACTGCTCCTCGATGTCATCGCCGGACCGGATCCCCGCGATCGGCACTCCGTCCCGCGGCCGGTCGCATCGTTCCAGGCCACATCGGACCCGACCTTGCAGCGGCTCAGGATCGGTTGCGCAACCTCGCTGGGGGCGTATTCGTGGGCCGATCCCGCCGTGGTGGCGTCGTTCGATGTCGCCGTCGAGGCGCTTCGATCAGCCGGCGCGATCATCGAAGAAGTCGGTCTTGCGCTGGACGACCCAGGTCCGATGTACGAGGTGACGGTCGCCCTGGAGTCCGACATCCCCGCCCTCCGGGACCTTGCGTCCGGTGTCCCGGGCGCGGTGAATCCGCGGATCGAGCAGATGATGGATCGGCCAAGGACGTTCGATGCGGCGTCCGGGGCGATCGCGGCGCGAAAGCGGCTTTACCAGGCGGTCAGCCGGACCTTCGAGCGCGTTGATCTTCTGCTGACGCCGACCGTATGCGTCCCGCCGTACCGGTCCGATGACCTCCATCCCGCGGTCGTGGCCGGGATCAAGGTCGACGATCCCCGCTGGCTGCTCTGGTTCACGATGCCGTTCAACCTGACTGGTCATCCGGCCATCAGCATCCCGACGGGGTGGACCTCGTCTGGCCTTCCGGTCGGGATCCAGTTGGTGGGCGACCGGTTCGCCGACCTGGCCGTGCTCGACGCGGCGCGCGTTCTCGAACGCGCCCTTCCGTGGACGGATGCCTGGCCGCCCACGGCCCTCGACCCCGCAGCGAGCGCCTAGCATGCACACGTGGCACGAATCAAGCTGACCTACATCGGCGGCGGGTCCACCCGCGCGCCGGGGACGATGGCCGCGTTCATCGCAAACCACGGGGCGGCGTTCGACGGCAGCGAGGTCGCGCTCGTCGACCTCGATGCCGATCGCCTGGACATCGTGCGCCGACTGGCGTCACGGATGGCCGAGGTACGCGGCCTGGACATCCGGTTCAGCGCCACGACGGATCAGCGGGCCGGTCTGGCCGACGCCGACGCGGTGCTGAGCTCGTACCGCCCGGGCGGATTCGAGGCGCGCGTGCTGGACGAGCGTATCCCGCTTCGGCACGGGGTCATCGGCCAGGAGACGCAGGGTCCGGGTGGCTTCTTCATGGCCCTCCGCTCGATCCATGTCCTGCAGGGCATCCTGGACGATGTCGCGGCGGTCGCGCCACGGGCCCGCGTCTTCAACTACACGAACCCGGTGAACATCCTGGCCGACGCCGTCCAGCGCCACAGCGAAGTCCCGTTCTGGGCATTCTGCGAGGGCGC
>JACCVB010000326.1 GCA_013698385.1 Chloroflexota bacterium | reverse complement strand
GTGATGCGCGATGCATTGAGCACGATCACGTGGTCGCCCGAGTCCAGGCTGGGCTGGTAGGTCGGCTTGTGCTTGCCCTCGAGGACGTGCGCGATGCGCGACGCGAGGCGCCCGAGCGTCTCGTCCGTCGCGTCCACGACGTACCAGCGTCGCTCGATCTCGCTCTCTCGGACCGAATAGGTCTTCGCGTTCATCGTTCCTCGTGTTCTCCGTCATCACTGGCGGCTCGCCGCCCGAAGGCGACGCGCCGGAGGCACAACCCCTTGGCCGGGGCGGCGCTTCCGTCGAAGGCCGGTCGCCGGTCGGCGAGTGCCGTCCGGAGGGCCTGTTCATCCATCTTTCCAAGACCGACCGCCAGGAGGGCGGCGACCATCCGTCGGACCATCCCCCGTAGGAAGGATTCGGCCCGGACGTCGATCGTCACGAGCCGGCCCTCCCGACGGACCCGGACCGCGAGCACGGTCCGGACCGGTGAGCGGTCCGTCGCCCCGAAGGCTCCGAAGTCGTGCCGGCCGATGAAGACCGACCCGGCCCGCGCCATCGCGGCGGTATCGAGCGGGGCGCGAACCCCGAGCGCCATGCGCTCGCGAAGCGGACTGCGCGGCCCGTTCCAGACGGTGTAGCGGTACTCCCGGTACCGCGCCGCATAGCGGGGCTGGAACGTTTCCGGCACCCGACGCACCCCGGTGACCGAGACATCGATCGGCAGGAGCGCATCGAGCGCCTTGCCAAGCTCCGTCGTGTCGAGGCGTCCGTCATACGAGAAGGCGATGACCTGTCCCGTGGCGTGCACCCCGGCATCCGTGCGTCCGGCCCCATCGACCCGCCGCCCCGCCTCGTTGCCGAGGCGCGAGAGCGCGTCTTCCAGAAGCCCCTGGACCGTCCGCATCCCAGGATTGACCTGGAACCCGGCGAAGTCCGTTCCGTCATATTCGACCCGCGCTCGATAGCGTCGCGGGGACACCCTCTCGGGCATCTAGCCGCCGTTGCGCCGGCACGACCGTGCATCGGCGAGGCGGATACTCATTCGGTGGCTCTTCAGACGAGCTCGATCTGGACGATCTCGGCCGCGTCCCCACGGCGCTGGCCGATGCGCAGGATCCGGGTGTAGCCAGACGTGCGGTCGGCGTACTTGGGCGCGATCTCGTCGAACAGCTTGTTCACGACGAGCGGCTCATTGGGGAATTGCGCGACGACGGCCCGCCGAGCCGACAGGTCACCGCGCTTGGCGAGGGTGATCATCTTCTCGACGCGACCGCTGATCTCCTTGGCCTTGGCCTCGGTCGTCTTGACCCGCTCGTAGCGGATGACGGACACAGTCAGGTTCTTGTACAGGCTGAGGCGTGGCCCCTGCTTGCGGCTGAGCTTGCGTCCACCGATGCGATGCGCCATCGCCTACGCCTCGGCCTCGGACTCGGGCTCGTCGTCCTGCAGGGCGTCCTCGTCGTCGAGATCCTCCAGGCCGTCCGATTCCGTCTCCGGGATGATGAAGCCACGCATGCGCAGGCGCTCCTTCATCTCGTCGAGCGACTTCTTGCCGAAATTGCGCATGCGCAGCAGGTCGTCATCCTTGAGTTGGAGCAGCTGCCCCACCTTGACGATGTTGTTGCGCTTGAGCGAGTTGTACGCGCGCATCGGGAGATCGAGCTCCTCGATGGGCATATCCAGCATGTTCGGCGGCAGCGAAGCGACGCCGTTGGCGGCCGCGGCCGGCATGGCCGCCATCCCCACGGTGACGAACGGTCGGAACTGATTGACGAGGATCTCGGCCGACCGGCTGAGCGCCTCTTCGGGCCCGATCGCGCCGTCGGTCTCGATCTCGATCGTGAGCTTGTCGAAGTTGGTCATCTGACCGACACGCATGCTCTCGACCCAGTAGTTGACCTTGCGGACCGGGGTGAAGATCGCGTCCACCGCGATGACCCCGATGGGCAGCGCCTCCGCCCGCTCCGCGCCGAGGTAGCCGACGCCGCGCTCCACGGTGACGTCCATCTCGATCGTCACGTCGTCCGTGTCCAGGGTCATCAGAACGAGGTCCGGATTGATGATCTCGACATCGGCCGACTCGGCGATGTCCGCGGCCGTGACCGCGCCGGCGCCGCTCTTGATGAGCCGCAGCTGGACCGGCGCCGTGGCGAAGCTCTTGAGGCGCAACTTCTTGACGTTCAGCACGATCTGGGTGACGTCTTCCTTGACGCCCGGGATCGTGGAGAACTCCTGGTAGACGTCGCGGATCTGGATGCTCGTGACCGCCGCGCCCTCCAGGGACGACAGCAGGACGCGGCGAAGGGCGTTGCCGAGGGTGACGCCATAGCCGGCCTGGAGTGGACCGGCTTCGTACTTGGCGTACGTGCCGGCTTCCTCGATGGGCTCGATCTGCGGGTTCTCGAGTTCGATCATGAGTGGACAGTTACCTCGAGTAGTACTCGACCACGAGCTGCTCGTTGAGGTCGAGCGGCATCTGGTCGCGACTGGGCGGTGTGACGACGGAGCCAGAGAGCGTGCCGGCATCCACGGACAGCCATTCCGGCGCCTGGTGGTTGCGGAGCGTCTCCTTGACTACCTTGAAGGGCTCGCGAGCCTTGCGCGACTCGCGGACCTCGATCTTGTCTCCGGGCCTGACCTGGAACGACGAGATGTCCGTGGGTACGCCATTCACGGCGAAATGGCCGTGTCCGACGAGCTGTCGAGCGGCCGGCCGCGATGGGGCGAAGCCGGCGCGATAGACGACGTTGTCCAAACGCAACTCCAGCGTCCGCAGGAGGTTCTCGCCGGTCACGCCGGGCCGGTTCTCCGCGGCATTGAAGTAGTTCCGGAACTGGCGCTCCAGCACGCCGTAGGTCTTGCGGACCTTCTGCTTCTCGCGCAGCTGCAACCCGTACTCACCGACCTTGCGGCGACGGACGCCGTGCTGTCCGGGGGGCGAAGGTCGGCGCTCGAAGGAGCACTTCTTGGTATAGCAGCGCGATCCCTTCAGGAAGAGCTTGGCGCCCTCCCGTCGACAGATGCGGCAGACGGATCCGGTGTATCGGGCCATGTTCGTTCGGCTCTCAGACCCGGCGCCGCTTGGGGGGGCGGCAACCGTTATGCGGGATGGGGGTGACGTCCGTGATCGCGCTGACCTCGAGACCGGCGGCCTGGAGCGACCGGACGGCCTGCTCGCGGCCCGCGCCCGGGCCCTTCACGTAGACCTCGACCTGGCGCATGCCATGCTCCATGGCGCGCTTGGCCGCGCCATCGGCCGACAGGGCCGCGGCATAGGGCGTGCTCTTGCGGGAACCCTTGAAACCGGCCACGCCGGCGGAGCCCCAGCTGATGACGGCCCCATTGAGGTCCGTGATCGTGATGATCGTGTTGTTGAACGTGGCCTGGATATGAACGTGGCCCTGGGGCACGTTCTTCTTCTCCCGACGACGCTGCTTGACCGCGCGTTTGCGTTCCGCCATGCCTGGTCAGTCCTCGTCTACTTCTTGCGCCGCACGCCGACCGTCTTCTTCGGTCCGCGCCGCTGGCGAGCGTTGGTCTTCGTCCGTTGACCACGCACCGGCAGATTGCGACGGTGGCGGACGCCCCGATACGAGCCGATCTCGATGAGGCGCTTGATGTTGAGTGCCGTCTCGCGGCGCAGGTCGCCCTCGACCTTGTAGCGACGGTCGATCAGTTCGCGCAGTCGATTGACCTGGTCCTCGGTCAAATCTCGGACACGGGTGTCCGGATTGATGTTGGTCTGGGCCAGGATCTTCTGGCTCGTCGGCAGACCGAGGCCGTAAACGTAGGTGAGGGCGATCTCGACGCGCTTCTCACGCGGGATATCGACACCGGCGATGCGTGCCATCGGTTACCCCTGCCGCTGCTTGTGCTTGGGATTGGTGCAGATGACCATCACCGTGCCGTGCCGACGGATGACCTTGCAGTTGTCGCAGCGGGTCTTGACGGACGCTCTGACTTTCAACGGATCCTCGATCGTGTTCGTGAGTGGCCTGGAGTCATCGGAGTCGGTAGGTGATGCGACCGCGGGTGAGGTCGTACGGCGAAAGCTCGACGCGGACCCGGTCACCCGGCAGGATCCGGATGAAATTCATCCGCAACTTGCCGCTGATGTGGGCGAGCACTCGGTGGCCGTTCTCCAGCTCGATCGCGAACATGGTGTTGGGGAGCGGTTCGATGACCGTTCCTTCCACTTCGATCGCATCTCGCTTGGCCACAGGCTACGTGCTTCCCTTTCTCACGCGCAGTGTCGGCCCGGGCGGGCCGACACACGAACGCGTAGCGTATCAAATGCTCGCTGAACCGGCAACCATCGGTCTCAGACCGTGGTCAGGATCTCCGGACCATTGTCGGTCAGGGCGATCGAGTGCTCGAAGTGGGCGGCCAGCGATCCGTCCACCGTGGCCACGGTCCAGTCGTCGTCCAGGACATGGGCCTCGTATGAGCCGAGGGTGAACATGGGCTCGATGGCCAGGCACAGGCCGGGCTCCAGCTTTCGACCCCTCCGGCCGGTGCGATAGTTGGGAACCTGCGGTTCCTCGTGCATCTGGGTCCCGATGCCGTGACCCACGAACTGGCGGATGACCCCGTAGCCACGCGACTTCGCGACGTCCTCCACGGCCGCCGAGATGTCGTCGATGTGGTTGCCCGGCAGCGCGGCGGCGATCCCCGCCATCATGGCCGCGCGGGTCGTCTCGATCAGGTCGCGCACGGCCGGCGGCGGCTCACCGACGAAGAAGGTCTGGGCGGCATCGCCGTGCCAGCCGCCCACGATGGCGCCGGCATCGACCGAGATGACCTGCCCTTCACGGATCGCCCGCTCGCCCGGGATGCCGTTGACGATCTCGTCGTCGATGGAGATGCACAGGCTGGCCGGGAACGGCCGGCGCGGATTGATCCCCGGGTAGCCCTTGAACGACGGTGTGCCACCGCCCTTGCGGATGTGGGCTTCGGCCACCCGGTCGAGGTGGGCCGTGGAGACCCCGGGCTTCAGCTCCGACTCGACCAGGGCGAGGACCTCGGCGACGAGCCGACCGGCCCGGCGCATCTGCTCGATCTCGCGACGCGACTTGCGGGTGACCACCCTCAGACGGCCGCGTCGTCGGACAGGGCCGAAAGCAGCGCCGCGGTCACGTCGTCGATGGGTTGCACGCCGTTCACGATGCGCAGGACATCGATGTCGTGGTAGTGGCCGACCACGTCGCGCAGGCTGCTGAGCTGGAGGGCCAGGCGGGCCCGGATCGTGCCGGCCTCGTCGTCTTCGCGCTGGAAGAGCGGCGATCCATCCAGGTCGCACCGCCCGTTCACCCGGGGCGGGTTCGACTTCTCGTTGTAGACGTGACCCGAGGCCTTGCACACCCAGCGACCGG
>JACCVB010000317.1 GCA_013698385.1 Chloroflexota bacterium | reverse complement strand
CCCCCAGGTACACGAGCGCGCGGTTCGTGGGGCGAGAGGACGCATTCACCCGACTGGCGTCCGTGCTCCAGTCTGCTGCCGTGGGCGACGCGGGAGCCTTGCTCATCGACGGCACGGCCGGGGTCGGCGTCACGCGCTTCATCGACGAAGCCGTCCGCCGGGTCGGGACACTGCAGGAGCCCACGCTGGTGCTGCGTGGGCGTGCCTCCCCCGACGGTGCGGACCGACCGTATGGACCCGTCCTCCAGGCATTGGGACCGATGCTCGACGCGCTCCGCGACGACGAACTCGAGAGGGTCATGGGCACGGCCACGGACGAGCTCATGGCTCTCCTTCCCGGATTGGCCGATCGGATCGACCCCGCTCGGATCCCCGGCCGTCGGTGGCTGACGACCGGCCCGGAGCGCCGACAGGCGCGCGTGCTGGAAGGCGTCCTCGGGGTGGTCGGGCGCCTGAGCGAGCGTCGGCCGACGCTGTTCGTGATCGAGGACCTCCACCGGGCCGATGCGGCGACTCGAAGGCTGCTCGGCTTCCTGGCCAGGATCGCCCGATCCCAGCGACTCTCGATCGTCGGCACCTACCAGGGCGACGCGATGCGCGGCACGGACCCCTGGGCGATGGAATTGCAGGAGCTCGAGCGCGCCCCGCGGCCGCCCGAGCGCCTGACGCTGCCGCCCCTGGGTCGGGACGACCTCGCCCGATTGGTGGAGGCGATCGAAGGACAACGGCCCTCCGCCAGCGTCCTCGTCCTGGTCGTCGAGCGGAGTGCTGGGCGTCCCCTCGTGGCCGAGGAACTACTCGCGGCGCGACGCGAGCTCCCGGGCGTCTCGCTCGCGTCCACCTTCGAAGATCTCGTGCTCGCACGGGTGGCCATCCGCTCGCCTGAGTGTCGCCGCGTGCTGCGCCTGATGGCTCCCGCCGGCCGGGACCTGAGCCGCCTCGAGTTGGTCGCCATCGCCGATGCATACGAACGCGACGCGACGAGTGCGCCGCCCCGCTCGTCGAGTGGCCCTCGGCTGGGTGACGGCGTCCTGGACGCGGACCTCGCAGCCGGCCTCGACGAAGCCATCGAACACGGTTTCGTGACGGACACGAATGGTGGGTTGTGCGTGCGCCACGAGCTCGTCAGTCGCGCGATCGAAGCAGACCTCCTGCCGACGTCATCGATCCGACATCAGGTCGCGATTGCCCGGGCGCTCGGTGACGATCCATTCGTCGCGACCCGGCATCACCTGCTGGCCTACGACCCGATCGCCGCCGGCGTTGCGGCCGTCGGGGCCGCCGATGCGGCGGCCGCGGTCCACGCCCCGGCGGACGAATTGCGTGTCCTCGAGCTCGCGATCGGGACCCAGGGGGCGGTTGCGGGTCGATCATCGCGAAGTGCCGCCGCCCGCCAGCGGCGCGTCGCCGTCGGGAGTCCGGCGAAGGTCGAGCGGGGTCCGGCGGACCTCGCCATCCGCGCCGCCGAGGCGGCGTTCGCCGCCGGTAGGCCGGTCCGGGCCGCGGCCTATGTCGAGGCGATCCTGGGCGCCACGGACGGACGCCGGGATCGGACGGCACGGGGCCTGCTTCATGCGCGGCTGGCAGATTTCCTGCGCGCGTCCGGCGATGCCGAGCGTGCCCTGGCGGCGCGGCGGCGTGCGGTCGCGCTCGTGCCCAACATGGTGTCCATCGCGCGGGCGGCGGTCGTGGCCGGGCTGGCCCAGGCGAGGATGCTGGACGGCACGTTTTCGGAGGCGGAACGCCTGGCGGCCGAGGCGATCCGGATCGCGCGGGCCTGTGATCCCCCGGACCGACACTGGGAGCTGCATGCGACGACGACCCACGGGGTGTCCCTCGGCTGGCGGGGCGATCCGGAACAGGCGATCGCAACGCTCCGCGAGGCCCGGGCCATGGCCGAGTCGCTGGGCGACTTCGATGAGCTATTTCGGATCTTCGCGAACCTGACCACGGTCCTGGACCTGGCCGGTCGCCACGAAGAGGCGGTGTCGGTCGCCTCGGAGGGGATCGAAGAGGCCCGCGACGCCGGGCTCGAAGCGGTCTACGGCAACGTCCTGCGCGGCAACGCGGCGGATTCGCTGTTCCTGCTTGGGCGATGGCAGCAGGCTCGTTCGCTGAGCACGACTGCCCTCGAATGGCTGCCGGTCGGTGTGCACTTCCTCAACACGCTCGTCGCCCTCGCGACGGTCGAGATCGAGTTGTCCGCCGGCGAGGTCGCGGGACGCCTGCTCGGTCGGACGATGCTCGAACTCGAGGCCCTGCCGGATGCGCAGCAGGCGGTGCCGCTCCATCTCGCCGCTGCGTCCTTCGCACTGTGGCGTGGCGATGTCGGCGACGCCCTGCGTTCCGCCGATCGCGGTTGGTCACTGGCACGGGAAACCGAGGACTGGATCCTCGCGGCGCGGGCCGCGGCCACCGCCGTGGAAGTGGACGCGGCCGCCGCCATCGAGGCTCGCGAAAAGCGCGATCTGGCCACCCTGGCGGCCGCGCGCGAGCGCAGTCACGAGACGATCCGTTCGGCGCGGGTCCTGTTGCGGCGTCATGGGGTCGACGGAGCGCTCGGGTCGCGGCGCCTGGCCGACGCCTACCTCGCGACGGCCCGGGCGCACCGCGGACGGGTCGACGGGCGAGATCTGGGCGCCAGCTGGGACGCTGTCGCCATGGCCTGGCGAGATCTGGGTATCCCTTACGAGCTGGCTCGCGCGCGCTGGCGCGAGGCGGAAGCCCGGCTTGGCGCAGGTGCCGGCCGTCACGGCCGAGCGGACGCCCGTGCGCCGTTGCTGGAGGCCGTCTACATCGCCCTGAAGCTCGGGGCGATGCCACTCCTGCGCGAGCTTCGCGAGTTGGCCGGCCGCTCGCGGATCAACCTCCCGCCCGAGGTCGCCGACCGGTTGGGCAACCCGGATGATCGACCCGGCGTGATGGTCGGTCCCGGTCGAGCCCTCGCGACGACGTCATCACTCGACACGACGGACGGCGTCGTCGCGACGGAACTCATCCGCCAGGCGGTCGCGACCCGAGACACGGAGGTCCGCCAGGACACGTTCGGCTTGAGTCGCCGAGAGCATGACGTCCTGGTCCACCTCACGAAGGGCCGGACCAATCGGGAGATCGGTGAGCGCCTGTTCATCAGTCAGAAGACCGTCGGCGTCCATGTCGGCAATATCCTGTCCAAGCTCGGGGTGTCCGGTCGGGTGGAGGCGGCGGCCGTCGCCATCCGTCTGGGACTGATCGAGCCTGGCTGATCGATGCCGGACGCCACGAGACCCGGAGGGAGGTCTCCGGGTCTCGAATGGAACGATGGTCGTCGCGCGGAGGGCACAGCGCGACTCGGGTTCGACAGAGGCGAACCTCAGACCCAGCGGCGGCCGGCAGCCAGGCTGAGGGCGGTCCTGAAGCAATCCGGACCTTGGTACGGGGGGTCCTGGGCCTTTAGTACCGCCTCGGTCCGGACGGCCGCCGGTGGGTCGGCGGCAGACGCGGTAGATTCGGGCGGGACATCCCCGTTCGCAACCGCCCTGCTGATCACGTTGAGGTCCATCTACCGATGCGCACATTCCGATCGCTCACGATCCTCCTCGTCGCGTTCGCCCTGATGGGCTGCGCCAGCACGACACCCGGCTGGACCTATGCCCCGGCCTCGGCGTCGGCGTCCGCTGCGGCCAGTGGCGGAGCGTCCGGAGCCCCTGGCGGATCAGGCGCGCCGAGCGCCCCCGCCTCCGCCCCACCGAGCGGTTCTGCCGCGCCGAGCGGTTCTGCCGCACCCGGCGGCTC
>JACCVB010000262.1 GCA_013698385.1 Chloroflexota bacterium | reverse complement strand
CTGCTACCTTTACTGGTTTCACTTCGCCAACGGCAATCTTCAGCCGGTCATGGGAAGGCTGATGATGGTGGGACGGGTAGGATTGGCTCCGGACCATCCGGTGCAGACGGCGGTGCAGGGAAGGCTGGACCGGGTGATGGCACTGGTGGAGGCGCGATTGGGCGACGCGGAATACCTAGCAGGCCGCGAGTTCACGGCGGCGGACATCATGAGCGTTTTCTCGCTGACCACGATGCGGCTGTTCCAGCCGCTCGATCTTCGGCCCTATCCCAACATCCTAACCTATCTGCAGCGGATCGGGGCGCGGCCAGCCTATCGCTGGGCGATGGCCAAAGCCGATCCAGACCTCACGCCTATGCTGACCTGATCAACAGCTAGGAGCCCGTCCAGATAGCGGTGTGGGCGGGTTTGTTTTTGAGGATAGTTCGGTCAGGTTGCTCTTGCGAGCTTTGTAAGGTTGTGGGCGATGCAGATCATCGCCCATTCGGCCGCGACGGCGTCGATGCCCCGCAGCAGGAACTGGCGGAAGCCGCGGGCCTGCTTGATCTGTCCAAACACCGGTTCCACGATCTGCTTCCTCAACCGATATCGGCTTCGCCATCCTGCCCGCTTCAGTTTTCGTCGCATGCCCTGGGTCAGTGGGCCGCCGATCTTCCGCTTGACGTCGGCCGGGTGCTTGGCGCGGCCAGTCGCGATGTAGGCGTTGATGGTGCGCGCCTCGAGGCTCGCGAGGTTGGCTTCGCTCAGGTATCCGCTGTCGGCAGAGACCTCCCGAGGGCGGCGACCGAGGTTGGCTTCGATGCCGTCGATGAGGGACACGAGTTGCCCATGGTCGCTCATCGAGCAGGTCAGGGTGTGGGCGACGATGATCTGGGCCTCGCCGTCGACGGCCGCCTGCGGGTTGTAGCCTTGGATATAGCCGTCCTTGGTAAGCAGCACGCGGCTGTCGGGATCGGTGAAGTTGCGCTGCGCCTTGGGATCCGGCTTGTCGCTCGGCGGCGCGGGCGTCCTGCCGTTCTTCTTTCGGCCCTCTGCCTTGCGCTTGTCCTCGATCTCGGCCCGATGCCGCGCCTCTTCGGCCGCAGCAGCTTTGGCTTCCGCTTCCAGCGCCGCCTTGGCGGCGCGGATCGTCTCGATCCGCTTCTGCTTGTCGGTGACCCATTCGGGCATCTCATCGCCGCGTTTGTCGCCGTGCAGCTTGTCCTCTGCGGCGTCCGCGCCCTCGGCTGCGCTCAGCCAACGGTCGACCTCGGCCTGAAGCTCGGCCTCGCGCGTCTTCATGCGCTCATAGCTTATGGCCTTGTGCTTCGAGGCGTTCGCCTTGATCTTGGTGCCGTCGAGCGCCACGTGGCCGAGCTTCACGAGGCCGGCCTTCTCGGCCAGCTTCAAGACTTGCACAAACAGCCCGGCCAGCGCCTTCAGATGCCGCTTCCGGAAGTCGCTGATGGTACGGAAGTCCGGCGCATCGAGCGCCGCGATCATCATGAAGTCGACGCGCTCGGCGCACGCCGCGGCAATCCGGCGCGAGGAGTAGATCCCGCTCGCATAGCCATTGAGCAGCAGCGCAGTCATCATCCGAGGATCGAACGGCGGCTGGCCGAGGGCGCTCGTGTAGCTGCCCGCGATTTCACGCAAATCCAGGCTCTCCCGAACCAGCGCGACGATGAAACGCGACAGGTGGTCCTTCGGCACGAAGTCCTGCACGCTCGGCGGCAGAAGCTGCGTCTGGTCGATCTTCCAGAGGCGAAAATGCTTGCTCATGGAGCAAGACAGAATCAGACTCGCTCCGAAAATGCCACCACTACCTGGACGGGCTCCTAGCCGTAAGCCTACCGTCCTGCGGCGTAGCCCTGCATGCCGCGGGGATTGGCCGCGGCGCGGCGGCGCACGCCGAGTTGCGAGGCGGCGGTGAGCCGGCCCTCCGACCAGTCGTCGCCCACCTCGACCTGATGGCCGCGCCGGCACAGCTCGTCGATGGTGGCTCGGGGAACGCGGCTCTCCACGACGACCACGCCCGGACGGAAGGTGCGGGGCCAGAACGACGACGCGAAGTGCTCCGTGTGCCAGGCCGGCGCGTCGATCGCTTCCTGCAGATTGTACCCAGCGTGCACGTGGCGCAGGAAGAACTGCGGGATCCACTGGTCCTGCTGGTCGCCGCCGGGTGAGCCCCAGGCGAGATAGGGCTCGCCGTCGCGAAGCGCCATGCTGGGCGAGAGCGTCGAGCGCGGGCGTTTTCCCGGCT
>JACCVB010000325.1 GCA_013698385.1 Chloroflexota bacterium | reverse complement strand
CGGGTCTCGCTGCGAGCGCGGTGCTCGGCGCGATGTATTCGACCACGTCGTGGCCGACCCTTGCGACCGCCCTGGAGCGCGCCGAGATGGGCGACGGATCGGTCATGTTGCGCATCAGCGACCCATTCCGCGGACGCAAGCCGAACGGGTCGTACTCCAATCAGCAGGACGCCTATACCGCCAATACCTGCCTGGACTTCCCGGCGCCGAGAGACACCGCGACGTACACGGCGTGGGCCGCGGCACTCAAGGAAGATGCACCGCACTTCGCGCAGCAGGTCGCGTACAACGACCTGGCCTGCGCGTTCTGGCCGGTCCCGCCGGAACGCACCCCGGGTCCGGTCCGCGCCGCCGGCGCACCGCCGATCGTCGTCGTCGGCTCGACGTTCGATCCGGCGACGCCCTACGCCTGGGCCAGGGCCCTTGCCGCTCAGCTTGAGTCCGGAACGCTCATCACCCGCAGCGGCGACGGTCACACGGGCTACATCTCCAGTCACTGCGTCGAGGAAGCGGTCGACGCCTACCTACTGGAGCTGCGCATTCCCGACCGGGATCTGACCTGCTACTGACTCAGCGACCGCCGCTCGGCCGGGCGCCAACGACGATCAGCAGGAACGAGGTCTCGATGACGTCGATCCCGGCGATGACCGCGGCGACGATCAGCGGTAGCGGGTGGCCCAGAGCCCAGCCCGCGCCGGCGGCCAGGGCGGCTACCGCAAGGAACGCCAGCCGGACGGCGCGGACGAGACCCGGCACGTCCTCCGTGCCCGCCTCGGACAACCGGCCGACCGAGCGCGACAGCAGGATGACCGCCAGCGCGACCGACCCGCCGACGAGCGCCGCGCGAACGAGCGTCGGCGGACGCACGATCGTGTCCAGGAGGCCCGCGTTCCAGCCGAGTACGCTCGCGCCGACGAGGGCGATCAGGCCCAGGCCGAGCGCGACGGCCGCGCCCAACCACGGACGCTCGCGCGCGTTCATCGACCCACCTCCAATGCGACCTCGTGGGACTCACCTTCCACGATCCGCCATGCCCGGACACTGGGGCTGTCCTTGAGCGATCGCGCCTCGTCCGCGCCGAGCGACACGAGCAGGTACAGGGCGTCCGGGTAGAAGGCCTGGCCGAGATCCGTTCGTGAAGGCATTGCCGGGGTGTGAGTATGGGAGTGGACGATGCCCCAGATCACCTCGTCCGCGTCGTCGGCCGCCACGGAGATGCGGTACAGGTCCTCTGGATCGATCTCGTAGGTGAAGGGAGACGCCGCCTTGTTGCGGGTCGGTTCGAAGCGGAGCGCCTCGCCCCCTGCCGCCGCGGGCTCGGACCCGATGATCAGCCCGCAGGCCTCGTTCGGGTACTCCGCGCGCGCGTGGTCGATCATCGCCTGGACGATCCCGACCGACAGCGCGACCGTGGCCGGGCCGGGGTGCTCACCAGATGATCGCCGGGTCACCACCAGTTGACGCCGCCTTCCAGCGCGTCTTCCATCTCGTCGAAGTCGGTCGTGAACGTGCCGGCGGAGAGGTATTTCCATCCGCCGTCCGGGAGCAGGGCGACGATCGTGCCTGCGGTCATCGCCTGCGCCTCGCGCGCGGCCGCGACGAGGACGGCGCCACACGACGGCCCGGCGAAGATCCCCTCCTTGAACACGAGGTCACGCAGCGCGGTCAGCGCCTCGCGATTGGAGACGAGGTACTTCGCATCGATCAGCTCGGGCTCGAAGATCTCCGGCACGAACCCTTCGTCAAGCGATCGAAGACCCTGGACCAGCTCGCCCGGCAGCGGCTCCGCGGCCACGATCCGAACGCCCGGCTTGTGCTCGCGCAGGTAGCGCGACACGCCCATCAACGTGCCCGACGTGCCGAGCCCGGCCACGAAGACATCGACCTCCGGGCAGTCGGCCAGGACCTCGGGGCCGGTGGTCTCGTAATGGGCCAGCGTGTTGGCCGGGTTGCCGTACTGGTACGGCATCACGAATCGCTCGTCCATCGCGACCAGGTGCTTGGCCAGGGCGATCGCGCCGTTCGAGCCCTGGGCGCCCGGTGAATCGATCACCTCCGCGCCGAACAGGGCCGCCATCTGGCGCCGCTCCTGGGTCACGTTGTCCGGCATGACGAGGGCGACCCGGTAGCCCTTGCGCCGGCCGATCATGGCCAGCGCGATCCCGGTGTTGCCCGACGTCGGTTCCAGGATGATCGACTCGTCGCGCAGCAGCCCACGCCGCTCGAGGTCCTCGATGAGGTACTTCGCGACCCGATCCTTGACCGAGCCCGTCGGATTCAACATCTCCAGCTTGGCGAAGATGCGGACCTCCGGGTTCGGGCTCATCCGCGGGATCTCGACGAGCGGCGTGTGACCGATCGCATCCAGGATGTCGTCGTACCGCCCGCCGTGAGGCGGCAGCTCGTCGTGGTCGTGGAAATGCGGGTGATCGATCGCGCGCATGGCCGGCATCGCGGCGGTGCCTCAGCCGCCGGCCATGGCGGGCAGTAATCGGACCTCGTCCGTCGCGCCGACCGGCGTGTCCAGCCCGGCCAGGTAGCGGACATCCTGGCCGTTGACGTAGACGTTGACGAATCGATTGAGCTCGCCCTCGTCGGTCAGGACCTGGGGCTTGAGCGACGGATGCTGGGTCACGAGCGCATCGACGACAGCGCGGATCGTGCCGCCATCGACCGGCAGCGACTTGACCCCGCCGACGCTCGCCCGCAGGACGGCCGGGATGAAGACGGTGCTCATGCGCGGGCCTCCGGGGAAACCGTGCCTGCGAGGCCGGTCGTCGTCAGCAGGAACGGGGCGTCCTGGCCCACGTTGGCCGTGGTCAGGGGCCGTCCCTCACGGCGAGCCGCGACGGCTTCGTCCGAGCAGACCGGGCAGGCCGGGTCGCGCCGGAGCTGGAGTTCCGTGAACTCCGTCTCGAGGGCGTCGAACAGGATGAGCCGACCGGCCAGGGTCGTGCCGATCCCGAGCAGGACCTTGAGGGCCTCGTTGGTCTGGAGCAGGCCAAGGATGCCCGGCACGACACCAAGCACCCCCGCCACGGAGCAACCGGGCGCGAGCTCCGGCGGCGGCGGCGTCGGGTAGAGGCAGCGATAGCACGGGCC
>JACCVB010000227.1 GCA_013698385.1 Chloroflexota bacterium | reverse complement strand
TGCGGGTACCGAGACCGGCTGCCAGGACGACGGCCATCGTCCGACCCGAGGTGCCCGGAACGGGCTGGGGACTTGGGGGGTTCATGCGGGGCGCCGTCGAGCGGGAGTCGACGGACGGGGTCCGGCGACGACGCAGGCGGGACCCGACGGGCGGGAGTGGTTGGTCATCGTTTGGTCCGGGGATGGTAGGGGCGCCCTCACGGGGCCGTCAAGCGCCGGTCAGGGCCCCTTCCGCTCGTCAGCGCCCCGTGCCGCCGGCTGGCGGACGATGCGCGACCGCCTCGATCTCGACGAGCCCACCCTTGGGGAGCGCCCCGACCGCGAACGTGGAGCGGGCCGGCGGCGGATCCGCCATGTGCGAGGCGTAGACCGCGTTGACCGCGGCGAAGTCGCCGATATCGGCGAGGAACAGGGTCGTTTTCACGACATCGGCCATGGTCAGGCCGGCGGCGTCCAGCACGGCCGCGAGGTTGCGCAGGGCTCGTTCAGCCTGGGCCTCCACGCCTGCGGCCAGCTCGCCGCCGGCAGGGTCGAGGCCTAGCTGGCCGGAGCAGAACACGAAGCCGTCACTTGCGATGGCCTGGCTGTACGGACCGATGGCAGCTGGTGCGCCGGTCGTCGATAAGGCGTGGCGGGTCACGGGGTCCTCCCTGGCTGGACGTTGCTGATGGTCGTCGCGGCGATGGCCGGTGGCCCGCCGAGGTCCGGGATCGATCCGCCCTCGACGGCGGCGCGCACGACGGCTGCCGCCGCCTCCGCTTCCGACTGCGAAGGATAGAGCGTCCACAGGGTCGGCCCCGAGCCGGACAAGCCGACCGGCCGGCCAAGGGTCCGCATGAGGGCGCGACGGACCCCGAGCAGTCCCGGCGCCACGAGCATCGCGGCCGGCAGCAGGTCGTTGGCCGAGGCGAGCACCCCGGCCCGTGCCACGAGGTCGGCGGCGGAGAGGTTCTTCCCGAGCTCCTGGGCGAGGTGCATGGAGCTGGAGCGCACGTTCCCGTCGCCGTCGGCTCGTGTCGCGATGAAGGCCGCGTAGACCTCCGGTGTGGAAATGTGAACGGGCGGCGTCACGAGGAGGACGCCGGGCGATCCACGCAGGCCGGTGAGCGGCGTGACCCGCTCGCCCCGTCCTTCCACGAGCGCGACGCCGCCGGTCAGGAAGAACGAGACATCAGAACCGACCGATGCTGCCGCGCGACGGCGAGCCTCGTCGTCGAGGTCGGCACCCCAGGCTTCAAGGGCGCCCAGGAGCGCCGCCGCACCGTCCGACGAGCCACCGCCGAGGCCAGCCCCCACGGGAAGCCGCTTCTCCAGCCGGGCGGCGAGCGCAGGGGTCGGGCCAGGGCCGCCGGGCCAGTCGCCGCGAACCGCCGCCCGGCCTGCGGCGATGCCGCGCAGGACGAGGTTGTCGGCGAGCGGACCGGGTACGACCTCCCCGTCGATGTGCAATCGGTCTTGCCGGCCGGTCTGGTCGATCGCCACGCTGAGCCGATCCGCGAGCTCCAGCGGCGCGAAGACGGAGTGGAGGTCGTGGAAGCCGTCCGGCCGCCGGCCGATCACCGCGAGGGTCAGGTTGATCTTGGCCGGGGCCAGCCGGACGACCGGCGTCAGGCGGCGGGTCGGGTCCGGCGTGGGGTTCACGCGTCGGCCCGTCGGCCTCGCCGGTCCTCGCCGATCGGTCCGAGGGCCTCGCGCAGGACCAGCCACTCCCCCACGGCGAGGGTCTGGGGACGCCGGTCCGGGTCGATCCCGGCCGTCGCCAGGGCCGTCGCGACGTGCGCGCCATCCACCGGGAGCTGTCGGGCGAGGACGTTGTGGAGCATCTTGCGTCGTTCCCGGAAGCCCGCCTGGACGAGGCGCCACAGGCTGTCCTCCTCATCGGCCGCCAGGCGGTCGTCGGCTTCGAAGGGTTCGACGACGATCACCGCGGACTCGACCGCCGGTGCCGGTTCGAATGCCTCGGGAGGCACGCGGAACGCCACGCGCACCCGGGCGTGGTACTGGACGAAGACGGACAGGTAGCTCATCTTCCCGGGCGGCGCCGCGATCCGCTCCGCGACCTCGCGCTGGACCATCAGCACGAGGCGGCGCGGTCGGGGCGGGCTGCCCAGGAGCGCATGGAGGATCGGGCTCGTGATGTGGAACGGCAGGTTGGCGACGACGTCGTATGGCGGGGCGACCAGGTTCACGAGGTCCTGGTCCAGGGCGTCACCCTCCACGAGGGTCAGCTGACCGGCCCCGAGCGCGGGCTCGAAACGCTCGCGCATGAACCCGGCCATCCCGCGATCGAGCTCGACCGCCGTGACCGTGGCACCCGACCCCAGCAGCCCGCCGGTCAGCAGCCCGAGGCCCGGGCCGATCTCCAGGATCCGCTCGCCCGGATGCGGGTCCGCCTCGGCCAGGATGGACTCGAGCACGTCCGGGTCGGCCAGGAAGTTCTGCGACAGGGAGCGCCTCGCGCGCAGGCCGGCGGCGCGAAGCGTGGCCCGGACCTGGGCCGGATCGAGGCGGACGCGCCGCGGCGGCGGCCCGCTCATCGCGCTCATCGCGCGGCGAGGGGCAGGGAGGGTCGCGCGTCCAGGTCAAGACCGGCGCGCTCCCCGGCGTGGAACCGGCGCGCACCGGCGGCCCCGATCATCGCCCCGTTGTCCGTGCACAGCCCGGGTCGTGGCACGAAGAGCGGGACGCCCAGGCTTGACGCGCCCTCGGCCAGCCGACTACGCAGGACGCCGTTCGCGGCGACGCCCCCGCCGAGCACGATCGAACGTGCACCGATCGCCGCTGCGGCGCGGACCGTCTTGGTCACGAGCACATCGACCACGCTGTCCTGGAACCCCCAGGCCAGTTCGGCGGTCGTCGCCTCGGACAGGGTCGCGGTCGGGTCGTCGGGAGGCAGGCCCTCTTCGGTTCGGGCCTCGCCGACGATCTTGCGCGCGGCGGTCTTGAGGCCCGAAAAACTCCAGTCGGTCGAGTCGCCCATCCAGGCCCGAGGAAATCGAACGTCGCGCCGGGTCGCGCCTTCAGCCGCACGCTGGATGGCCGGACCGCCGGGATAGCCCAGGCCCAGCAATCGACCGACCTTGTCGAACGCCTCGCCCGCAGCATCGTCAAGAGTCGTGCCGATCAGTCGGTAGGTCAGGTGGTCGCGCATCTCCGCGAGGAAGGTATGCCCGCCCGAGACGACCAGCGCGACGAGCGGGAAGATGGGTTCCGGCCGATCCGACGCCTCCTGGCCCGGATCCGTCAGCCACGCGGCGTAGACGTGGCCCTCCAGGTGGTTCACCCCCACGAGCGGCTTGTCGTGGACCCACGCGAGCGCCTTGGCGAAATTGATCCCGACGAGGAGTGACCCGGCCAGGCCTGGGCCGCAGGTGACGGCGATCGCGTCGACGTCCGCCCAGGTGACGCCGGCGGCCGCCCAGGCCTCGTCAAGGACTGGCACGATCCAGCGCAGGTGGGCGCGCGCCGCGACCTCGGGGACGATCCCGCCCGACGGCGCGTGCAGGGCGACCTGCGAGGCGACGACATCGGCCAGGATCCGGCGGCCATCGGCGATCACGGCGATGCCGGTCTCGTCGCACGACGACTCGATGGACAGGATGATCGACCGCTTCACTGCTCGACCCCGAGGGCATCGATCTGCGCCCGCAGTCGGGCGACTCGCTCGCGCATGACCGGCTCGGCCAGGGCCGAGGTCGTCATGATCAGGGCGTCCTCGTTGTCGTCGCTGTAGTAGCGCGGCCGGAGACCGACCGGTCGAAAGCCATACTTCTCGTACAGTCGGCGAGCCGCCAGATTGGACAGGCGGACTTCGAGGGTCGCTTCGTGGGCCCCGCGGTCGACCGCCAGATCGAGGAATGCCAGCAGCAGGCGCTCGCCGATGTGCCGTCGACGCCACGCCGGGTGGACGGCAAAGGTCGTGATGTGGGCCTCGTCGACCATCAGCCACATCCCGCCGTAGGCCGCCAGCACGTCCCCTGCTCGGGCGACGAGGTAATGGGCCATCCGGTTCGTCTCGATCTCGCTCTGGTAGGCGTGCGCCGGCCAGGGAGAGGTGAAGCTCGCGAGTTCGATCTCATGCACGGCGGGCAGGTCAGCGAGCTCCATCGGCTCGATGACCAGCCTCAGTGGGGGTCGCGCGACCAAGACATGGTCCCACCCGTCGCGGCGACCCCGCGTGGCAGGGTCACGTAGCTCGGGACGAGTTCGGCAAGTTCGCCCGTGGCACGCTCCGCGGCCCGGAGTCGCGTTGCCCCGGCGCGAAGCAGCGCGGCGCCCAATCCTTCCCTGGCGGCCTCGCCCAGGGCCACCGCCGCCTGCGGCGCACGACCGGCGAGGTCCACGGCGAGTAGGACCGTTGCAGGATCCAGCTCCGGATCCAGGCCTCCCGCCAGGAGCCTGGGCTCCGCGCCAGTCCGGATCATCACCCGGTCGGACGGTCCGGCCGGGACGAGGAGCACGAAACGCCAGGGATCGATGCCATCGTGCGCCGCCGCCGGCTCGGCCGCCGCTGGCTCGGCCGCCGCCGGCTCGGCCGCGGCCGACGAGATCAGCGCCTCGGCGGTGGAAACACCCACGAGCGGGATGCCCAGTCCGTGCGCCAGACCCTTGGCCGTGGCGATCCCGACCCGCAGGCCGGTGAAGGCCCCTGGGCCCGTCCCCACCACGATGCCGGCAAGGTCCGCGCGACC
>JACCVB010000223.1 GCA_013698385.1 Chloroflexota bacterium | reverse complement strand
GCCGCCGCGAGCGGATCGAAGATGGCCCGCGCGATGCCCGGCCGGTCCGGCACGGCGACCACGGTGACCTTGGCCACGTTCCGGTCGTGGGCGAGCCCGCGGACCTTGTTGCGCTGCTCCACGAGGGGGTCCTCCTTGATGAGCGTGCCCGGGGCGTCCTCGAAGGAGCTCAGGACCTCGATGACGACGCCGTTCACCCAGCCGAGCTCCACGGCGCGGACCTGCATGACCTGGGCGCCCTGGTGGGCGAGTTCGAGCATCTCCTCGTAGCCGATGACGGGCAGTTGTCGGGCGTTCGGTACGAGGCGCGGGTCGGCGGTGTAGATGCCGCGCACGTCCGTGAAGACCTGGCAGCGGGCGGCCTGGAGCGCGGCGGCCAGGGCGACGGCCGTCGTGTCGCTGCCGCCGCGGCCGAGGGTCGTGATCTCCTGGTCCGCGCTGGCGGCGCTGCTCTGGCCCTGGAACCCGGCCACGATGACGACCTTGCCGCCCCCGAGTTCAGCGCGGACGCGGCGTGGCTCGATGCCGGCGATGCGCGCCCGGCCGTAGGTGCCGTCCGTGGTGATCCCGGCCTGCGGGCCGGTCAGGCTGATGGCCGGGACGCCGATCGCGTGGAGGGCCATGGACAGGAGCGTCGCGCTCTGGTGCTCACCGGTGGCGAGGAGGACGTCCAGTTCTCTTGGGTCGGGGTCGTCCGTGATGGCTGCGGCCAGGCCCAGGAGTTCGTCCGTGGTGTCGCCCATCGCGGACACGACGACGACGAGATCATTGCCGGCGGCGCGTTCCCGGGCGATCCGCCGCGCGACCCGCTTGATCCGGTCCGCGCCGGCCACGGACGAGCCTCCGAACTTCTGGACGACGAGCGGGGCAGGCATCGAGGCATTCTACCGTGGCCGCACTCGCCACCTGACTGGCGACAGCCCGCACCGATCTGGTGCAGATTCGATGACGCGGACCACACCAAAAAGGGGTACCGTCTGCCCCACACCCTTCGGACCGACGATATCGCTCGCGGTCCGACCATCGGCATGGAGGAGACCACATGCTTGGACGACGGTTCCGATCGAGTTTCGGGGTGGCCCTTGCGGCGGCCCTACTTGTCACGGGAGTGGCGTTCGCCCACGATCCGGAAGGCGCCATCGACGAGTCCGACGGTGCCCGCGACGCCAAGCAGCACGGTGACACGGCGGGTCATCTGAACCCCGAGGGGACCCACGACAACGTCGCCCTCGTCAGCAAGCTCAAGCTCAAGAACGTGGTGCCTGAGAAGATCGCCGACGTCGGCGTGTTCAAGGGTTATGCCTATCTCGCGGCGTGGGGCGTCGTGACCTGCAAGTACAACGGGGTGCACGTCGTCGACATCAAGAACCCGGCAAGCCCCAAGGAAGTCGCGTTCATCGGCTCCAAGGAAGGGAGCTATCCGGGCGAAGGCGTGCAGGCTCTGCACATCGACACGCCCAAGTTCAACGGGGACATCCTCGTCACTAACAACGAGAAGTGCAAGGAGCCCGCGGGCTTCGGCGGCATCAACATCTACGACATCTCGAAGCCGACCGCGCCGACCCCGCTCAGCCGGGGCTTCGGCGACTCGACGGTGTCGGGCTCAGGCAAGAAGGCCGCAAACGAGAATCACAGCGTGTTCGCCTGGGACGCCGGCGACAAGGCGTACGCTGTCATGGTCGACAACGAGGAAGCCGACGATGTCGACATCGTCGATATCACCGATCCAAAGAAGCCGGCCCTGATCGCCGAGTACAACCTCGCGACCAGATTCCCGCAGATCCTGCAGGCAGCGCCAGCCAACCTGGTCGAGATCTTCCTCCACGACATGGTCGTGAAGGAAATCGGCGGCAAGCAGGTGATGCTCCTGTCGTACTGGGACGCGGGATACGTGGCACTTGACATGACGAATCCACTCAGACCGAGGTACCTTGGCGACACGGACTTCGCTGACCCGGACCCTGAATTGCTCGAAAGTGCCGGGATCACCGCTCCCCCGGAAGGCAACGGCCACCAGTCGGAACTCACGCGGGACAACAAGTACCTCATCGGCGCCGATGAGGACTTCTCACCGCTGGCGGTCCTGGGTCGCAACCTTGACGATGGGGCCGATCTGACGGTCGGTCAGGGGAGCGGCACCAAGCTCCTACTGAACGACAAGGTCATCCAGGGCCGATCCGTCTTCGTCGGTCGCGCCTGCATCGGCGATCCGGCCGTGCCAGCCGGCAGCGCGTCCGTCGTGGATATCGCGGTGGTCGAGCGAGGTCTGTGCACATTCACCGAAAAGGCGGCCAACGTCCGCGCCGCCGGTGGTTACGACGCGGTCTTGATCTTCAACCGTGTGGGCACGGATGGCGGTTGCGATGGGGTCCTCGGCATGAGCGTCGAGGGCGACATCCCGACGTTCGGCGTCGCGCCGCGCAGCCAGGGCTTCGCCATCTTCGACGAGCCCTACGACAACGCGGCCTGCCTTGCGGGCACCGGTGCATCGCGGCTGCCGGTCGCGATCGGCACAGTTGGTGACACCCTTCGCTTCACCGGCAAGTTCGACGGGTGGGGCTACGTCCACCTCTTTGACTACGGCGCCGGCAAGATGGCCGAGCTCGACACCTTCGCCATCCCCGAAGCACACGACCAGGACTACGTCAGGGGCTTCGGCGACCTGTCCGTCCATGAGGTCGCGACCTCCGCGGTCCGCGACGACCTGGCCTACCTGTCGTATTACTCCGGCGGCTTCCGCGTCCTGAAGATCGTCGATGACGAGCTGGCTGAAGTCGGCCACTTCATCGACGGAGGTGGCAACAACTTCTGGGGCGTGCAGGTCTTCCAGAGCGGAGGCAAGGAGTACGTCGCAGCGAGCGACCGCGACTACGGCCTGTACATCTTCAGGTACACGGGGCCGTGATCAGGGAAGCCGTGGCGTAGCCGCCGACGAGTCCGGGATCGCCGGAGCTGGCACGAGCCGGCTCCGGCGACTCGATTCAGCCGAGCCGCGTCGATGGCGTTGCGGCGCCCGCCGAGTCCGGCCCCACCTTAGCCCTTGGCCACGACCCGGGCGCCGGCGTTGCGCGGCTGGACCACGCTGATCCGGCCGGGGAGGTCCGTGTCGGCCGCGGCCGCAGCGAAGGCGGCCTCGATCCGGGTGATGCCGGCCATCGAATCGGCGAAAGCGATGATCGTGGAACCCGCCCCGGACAGGCACGCGCCGAGCGCGCCGGCCGCCCGCGCAGCACCCACGAGCGCGGGGAGCTGCGGATAGACCGTCGCTCGGTACGGCTCATGCAGTCGATCGACCGTCATCAACCGCAGCAGGTCCGTCCGACCGGCGGCGAGCCCCGCCACCCCGAGCCCGACGGCGCCCAGGTTCGCGACCGCGTCGGAGAGTGGCACCCGCTTGGGCAACGCATCCCGCATCGCCCCGGTGGACAGCCGCAATTCCGGGATGAACAGCACGGCCCGGAGGTCGCGGGGCACGTCGAATCGAACCGCTTCCACGCCGTCGGACGTGCCGGCGGCGACGACGAAGCCACCCATCAGCGCAGCGGCGGCGTTGTCCGGATGGCCCTCCACGGTCGTCGCGATCCGGAGCTTCGTGGCCGCGTCCAGCGACCCGCCCAGCAGGGCATCCGCTGCCACGACACCCGCGACCGTTGCCGCGGCCGAGGACCCGAGGCCGCGCGACAGGGGGATCTTGTTGCGCATCGTGATCCGCCAGCCGACCCCATCCGGCAAGGGGCCGCGCGCCTCCACGAGGGCCGCCTCGAGACCGCGCACGAATCGGTTGTCGCGATCGTCGGTCAGTTCGTCGCGTCCCTCACCATCGACCGTGAGCTCGATCGCGCCGGCGCTCCAGCTGCGGACTTCGACTTCGACCTCGTTGGTCAGTGCCAGCGCGACCCCCAGGCAGTCGTACCCGGCACCCAGGTTCGCCGACGACGCGGGCACCTCCACGGTCACCCGGCGGCCATCGAGCTCGGCCAGCCAGTTCGCGGTCGCCACGTCCCTCACCAACCCAGCGCGACGGCGACGGCGCCGAGCGTCGGCTCCGAATCGACGACGCCCGCGACCTCGCGCTCGGCGGTGTGCGGATCCTTCATCCCGTGCCCTGTCAGCACCGCCACGACGGTCGCCCCAGGGTCCACGGCACCTACGGCTGCTATCTTGCGCACGCCGGCGATGCTGGCCGCCGACGCCGGTTCGCAGAAGATGCCCTCGAGCCTGGCCACGTCCCGGTACGCCGCCAGGATCTCGTCATCGGTCACGGCCTCGATCCGGCCGCCGGAGCCGTCGCGTGCGTCGATCGCCTTGTCCCACGACGCCGGGTCGCCGATGCGGATAGCCGTTGCGATCGTGTCCGGGTCCTCCACCCGCCGGCCCGATACCAACGGCGCGGCGCCGGCGGCCTGGAAGCCCCACATCCGCGGCGTGGCGGCGATCAGGCCCTCGCGCGCGTAATCGAGGAACCCGGCCCAATAGGCGCTGATGTTGCCGGCATTCCCGACCGGGATGGCGAGGATGTCCGGGGCCCGGCCCAGGTCGTCGCAGATCTCGAAGGCGCCCGTCTTCTGGCCATCGAGGCGGAACGGATTGACCGAGTTGACCACGGTCACCGGGTGATCCTCCTGTTCGGCCAGGGCCCGCACGATCGCGAGCGCCTGGTCGAAGTTACCGTCGATGGCGACGACCCGGGCTCCCGCCATGAGCGCCTGCAGCAGCTTGCCGAGGGCGATCTGGCCCCTCGGCAGGATGACGATGACCTCCAGCCCGGCCGCAGCCCCGTAGGCCGCCGCCGACGCCGAGGTGTTGCCGGTGGAAGCGCACACGATCGCCCGCGCGCCGGCTTCCAGGGCCTTGCTGACCGCCACGACCATGCCTCGATCCTTGAACGATCCGGTCGGATTCTGTCCCTCCACCTTGAGGTGCAGCCCGGGCACCCCGATGGCCGCCCCGAGCCGTGGCGCGGGGACCAGCGGCGTGGACCCCTCCCCCAGGGTCAGCGACGGAGTCGCGTCGGTCACCGGAAGGAACCGCCGGTAGCGCTCCATGAGGCGCGGCCGGACGGTCGCGGCGGCATCGGGCGACATCGGACCATCAGTCATCGACGGGATACAGCGTGACATCGACCCCGTCGGGCAGGAGCGCACAGAACGCGGTCCGCGCCTCGGCCAGGGTCACGAGCTCGGACCGGATCGCCGTGCCGTCCTCGAAGGCCACCGCGGCGGCCTCGTCCAGCGCGGCCGGCAAGGGTCCCGGTCGGACGGCCGGAAGGAACGCATACCAGTGGCGCGGCCCGTCGAGCGGATCCGCGGCGGCCACCGCCGGCCCGGTCGAGGCCGGCAGCCCGGCCCAGGTGGAGCCGAGTCCCCGGGCCACCGCCACGAGATCGCCCAGGAT
>JACCVB010000219.1 GCA_013698385.1 Chloroflexota bacterium | reverse complement strand
GCCCCTCGCGGTTGGTCGCGCGGGCCCGGTTGTTCATCTCCGCGATCTGGACGTCGGCCGGACAGGCCGTGGAGCACAGCCCGCAGCCCGAGCAATAGTCCACGGTCAGGTCCGGCGAGAGGACCCGCGGCTGGCCATCGGCGCCAGGGGCGTGGAGTGACGCCAGCCGGAAGCGCTGCGCCTGCGGACCGACGTACTTGGGCCCGGGAAACAGGTCCGTGACCCGCGCGACCGGGCAGACCGTGTTGCACACGTTGCACTTGAGGCAACTGTCGGCGCTCATGCCGACGGCCTCATGGGTCGCGCTGCCGATCAGCTCGGCGATGGTCATGACGCGGGCCCCTTCACCGACACTGACACCGACACGGGCACGCTGCCCCCGAGGTCGCGGCCGACCAGCCACGCGCTCGCCACGGCTACCCCGTCGCCGCACCACTCGCGAAGGTAGCGTTGGCCCGCGAGCAGGCTGCCCACGATCCGGACGTTGTCCACGAGCACGTCGCCGCCGGCCTCGATCGGACGAAGCTGAGCGTCGGTCAGCACGCCCGCAGCTTCCAGGGGATGGCCGGCCGGATCGAACGGATCGATCGCCAGCCAGTCGTCGGCGGGCGGTGCCTGGATCGGCAGCCCAAGGACCTGCTCGGTCAGGCCGCCGTCCTGCCGACCCACGATCCCGCCACCCGCGATCCCGCCGGTGGCCAGCACGACCGACTCGACCGACAGGCGGAAGCGACGCGCGGCGGCGGGGCTGCTCAGTTCCGTGACCCGCCGCCCATCGAGCTCGCCGCGCACCTCGGCCCCGATCTGGATCCGCCCGCCGCGCCGCCGGAGCGCGTCCCGCAGGGCGTGGAACTGGCGCAGGCCGGGCACGCTGGGCGGGACCAGGGCGACCTCGAACGGGTCGAGCGGCAGGCGGTCACGCGCCGCGGCCAGCACGGCCGGGTGATCGTGCAGACCCAGCACGGCCGGCAGGGCGACCCGGCCGCGGCCCACCGCCAGCCCGTCCAGTGCCCGCGCGAGCCGGTCGAGCGCATCGTCCCGCCATGCCGGGTCGTCGAAGGCGCGGGCCAGGTGCAGGCCGGACAGGTTGTGTCGGCCGACCAGTCCGGGCAGGTCCACGTCGATCGCCTCGATCCGGCCGGGAAGCTGGTGGCCGCGCCATGCCGAGGGTTCGCGCAGGCTGGCCGCGATCGCCTCCGCCCAGTAGTCGCGGAACCCGGCGATGCCGAGCACGACCAGGGTCTCGTCTCCGGCCCATGGGCGGAGTGCCGCGGCCATCGCGTCGGGCACGATTGCCGCCGGACGGGTCGAACCGATGGCGGTCGGGATGGTCGCCACCGGATCGTCCGGCTCGCCGACGAGTGCCAACCCGGATTCGGCCAGGATGGCTCGAAGCGAGCGGAGCGCATCGGGCAGCACGGCGCCCAAGTGGGCGTAGGGGTGGCCGGCTCGTCCCGCAAGCTGGGCCACGGCGGCCGCCGGCGTGCGCATGCCGGTCAGGAACCCGAGATCGACCGTGGCCGGCGTCCAGTGGGTCGCCGCGTGACCGGCCGCCAGCACGTGGACCGTGGCCCCGGCGTCGGCCAGCTCGATGGCGGTCAGCAGGCCGGCGAGTCCGGCGCCGACCACGCCGACGTCAGCCCTGGCCATCATGCCCTCCAGCGAAGGTCTCGATGCCCAGCACGCCCCAGTACAGACCGGTCGCCAGCCAGAGTTCTCGCAGCTGCGACCCGTAGGCGATCGGCCGACTGCCCTTGTAGCGCTCGCGCATGAAGGCCACCAGCGCCCGCTCGGCGAGGTCGGCCGCGATCGCCCGCTGATCCGGCCCGTCCGAGGCCGAGGTCCCGGGCGCCACCGCACCGTCCCCGGCCGGAGCCAGGGTCCGCGTGGCCACCCGCTCGGCCACGATCCCGGCCGCCCGGAAGGCACAGAACGCACCTTGGCACGGCCCCATCCCGAGGCGCGTGCCCCGTCGCACGTCGTCCAGGCTGCACGGCCAGCGCTCGGTCAGGAACCGCTCCAATCCGTCGCGGGTCACGAACTCGCACTCGCAGATCAGATCGGCGTCGCCGCCCCCCTCGGTCTCGTGCTCCAACAGTCGATGACCCAGCCAATAGTTGGTGCCGGGGACCTGGCCGGGCATGATCTCATCCGCCGTCGTGCACGCGGCCGCGACCCCCAACTTGCCGGCAACCAGGTCGGACGTCTCCTCGGCCATCAATCGATAGGTCGTCAGCTTGCCGCCCACGATCGACACGAAGTTGGACACGCCGTCGCGCGCCTCGTGGTCCAGCACGACGTGAGCACGCGAGATCTCGCGGCCGTCCTCGGCCGTGGTGGGGGCCGCCGAGTACAGCGGCCGCGCCCCGGCATAGGCCCGCAGGATGCGCATCCGGCCGAGATCGGGGAAGAGCTTCTCGCCCTCCGCGATCAGCCCGGCCACTTCGTCTCTATCGGGGTCGCAGCGGTCGGGATCGTCGATCCGGGTCTCCGTCGTGCCCAGGATGGCGACCGTGTGGACTGGCACCATGATGTCGCCGTCGCCCGGCTTGTGGCATCGATTGACGACCGTGTCCGTCATCCGCTGGTTGAAGATGAGCATGGTGCCCTTGCCCGGCGCCATCTCGAGCTCGGCGCCGGCGAGGGCCGCGATCCGGCCGGCCCACGCACCGGCCGCCGACACCACCATCCGCGGCGCCACGCGCTGGACCGTGCCCGACCGGACGTCGGCGATGTCCACCGAGGCGATGAACGCGCCATTGCGCTGCATGCCCACGACCTGGTGATAGGGCAGGGCGACACTGCCGCGCAGCCGCGCATCCTCGATGTTGCCCTCGATCAGCTGCCACGGCTCAAGGGAGGCATCCGGGACGGCATATGCCCGCCGGATCCGCCGATCGAGCGCCGGCTCGCGCCGGAACAGCTCGGCCAGCGGGTAGTCCTCGCACGGGATAC
>JACCVB010000197.1 GCA_013698385.1 Chloroflexota bacterium | reverse complement strand
CCTCAACGGCGAGTACGTCGATCTCTTCAAGAAGGGCATCGTCGACGCCGCCAAGGTGACGCGCTCGGCCCTCCAGAACGCTGCGTCAATCGCGGCCATGGTCCTGACGACGGAGACATTGATCTCGGACATGCCGGAGAAGGACAAGGCCGGCGCCGGCGGTGGTCACGGCCACGACGGCGGCGGCGGGATGGACTTCTAGTCCAGACCCCGATCGCGACCACGATCGATGGCCCCCGGCGCTTAGGCGCCGGGGGCCTCGTGATTCCGTCCTATCGGCGCCGGTTCCGCCCGGGCGATCCGTCACGATCCGGCTCGTCTGTGGACCCAGGCTTCACCCCGAGCGCGCTCGAAGGCCGCTGTCGGGCGGCCGGCGTCCAGGCGACCGTGACCGATGGCCTTGTGGCGGCCACGTTGCATAGCCGGGTCCTCCGGGCCGTCGCGCCAGATTCGGCCGCGCCCGTGATCTTCAGCGGCCTGAGCGCCGGGCATCGGTCCGACCAGACAAGACCGCGTGGATCTCGCTCTCGGGGGAGGTCGGGGATGGTAGGGTCGCGCTGGGCGACGCCCGCGGTTTTTGACAGAGGGAGGACTGATCATGTACAGGATCCGACGGTTCGGGGTGATCAAGACCGCAACGGTGGTGGCCGTGATGTACATGGTCATCGTCGCCTTGTTCCTCGTGCCGTTCCTGTTGCTGGCCGCGGCCGTCGGCGGGCCGATCGCAGCCGGGCGCGGGGAACCCTTCGACCTCAGCGGGATCGTGATCCTGGGGCTCATCGCGATCGTCGGATACGGGTTGCTCGGCTGGATCTTCACGGCCATCGCCTGCGCCATCTACAACCTCGCGGCGCGCTGGGTCGGCGGCATCGAGGTGCAACTCGTGGATGTGGCCCCGCCCCCACCACTTCCGGCCTGGACCGCCGCGACGCCCGCATCGCCGCCCGCGCCGTCGGTCCATGCCGATCGCGGCGGCGTTTGACGCATCGGGTGCTCACGGGGGAGCCTGTCCCAGAGCGCCGGGCGTCGGCGCACGTACGCCCTGGGGATCCACCGATGTCATCTCGCCCGCACGACCGGCGTTCGCAGCCGGCCCGTCCGATCCTGCTGATCCTGCTCGCCATGGTCGCTGTCGCGTGCGGCGGAACACCGCCGAGTGCCCCGGCGCTCGTCGATCCGCGCGAGATCCTGACGGCCGCGGCGACCCAGGCTGCCGGCGCGACGAGCGTCCACATCGACCTGGCGGCGGACGGTGCGCTGGCGATCGACGTGACCAGGACTGGCAGCACATCGACGCCGATCAAGCTGACCGATACGACGGCGGCGATCGATGCCGACCTTGCACGGGGTGCCACGCGGGCGACGTTTTCGGCGCCGGGCCTCCTCGGGGTGCGCGGCGAGGCGATCGTGGTCGATGGGGTGTCGTACCTGAAGACGTCACTCACCGGACCGCTGTATCGCGCACAGTCGGTCTCCGGCGCGGTCGATCTCCGGACGTCGGCGGCCCCGAGTTTGTCGGTCGTGCCGGGATCCTCGGGCAGCATATCGGCAGGCATCCTAAAAGGGGCCATCGCGCTCCTCCGGGAGCCCGGCGTGGAGCCGACCAAGAACCCCGACGCGTCATGCAGCGGCACGACTTGCTACAGCGTGACCCTCAAGGTCGGCGCGGACCAGCTTGCTCGACTCTTCGGTGGGGCGACGCTTCCGGCCAGCCTTCCGATCCCGACGCCCGACCTGTCCGCGACCACGGCCGAACTGACGTTCCTTGTGGACCGCCAGACCACCCACCTGTCCGGCCTGCAGGTCTTCGCCGATCTCGGCGACACCGGCGAGATCACGGCCGATCTGACCTTTTCGAAATGGGACGCCGGGGTGACCATCGTGGCGCCACCAGCCGACCAGCTCCAGCCAGGCCCGTAACCGTTCCGCTCCGGCGCGCGCCGGTCCGGAGAGGCGCGCTCGCCAACTTCTTGGTGCACCCGGTGACCATTCGCGACCGGTTCGGGTCTCGAACGCGTCTCGGCTGGCGATCTGGTGCGCGACACGCACCGATCCGACCCGCTCGACCCGGTTCCGACCCGCCGGAGCCTCCGCCAGTTCGCGCCGATGTCCGGAACGGTCACCCGATGCACCAAGCGCGTGCGGGTCGTTCGCCGCGACC
>JACCVB010000168.1 GCA_013698385.1 Chloroflexota bacterium | reverse complement strand
CCACGCCGGCGTTGTCCCAGAAGGTCCGATCCTCGGCCGCCGTGGTCGCGTCGAGTACCAGCCTGGGCGTGTCCGCATAGGCGATCACCCGTCGCTGTTCGCGCTGGAAGCGACCAAGCTCCACCGTCCCGTCGCGGTCGTAGACGATCGTCGGCTCGGCGAAGGACAGCCGCTCCAGGCCGCTCGGGTCAGGAAGGTCCCGGGACAGCATGCCGATGGCGGACACGGAGACGACCGCGACCGTGCCGATGGCGAGCAGGCCGATGGAGCCGAGGGATGCCAGGACGAGCCAGATACCACGGCGCCCGCTCAGGCTGCCGCGCCGCGCGCGATCGGCCCGACGCATGGCCATGAGCCGACGCGTATGGGTCATGTGGGTCGTGGGTGCACTGGGCGTCGCCGGGGGATCATCTCGCCGAGCGTGCGCCGTCGGGAGTGACGGCTGCACCGGCCGGTACGGGCCGGGAGTCACAGAACCGTGTCAGCCGCCTCCGACGAACCTGAGCAGTTCTCCCGAGGCGAGGTCCGTCGCGTACAGCTCGCCGGCCGCATCCTCCGCGATCGCGCTGATGGAACGCCCGCTATCCATGAGGGGACGAGGATCCGTGCGGTCTTCCTTGGCAGGGACGGCGAAGACTCGCCCCGAGCAGTAGTCCGCGAAGACGTACCAGCCCACCAGGGCGGGCACGGCGCTCCCGCGATAGACGGTGCCGCCGGTGACGGAGCAGCCCTGGTCGTGGCCGTACTCGGTGACCGGCAGGGTCAGCCCGCCAGCGGCACAGCCCGTGGTCGCCCCGGGTGGATAGCAGCGGGTGCCTTCCATCAGGTTCCAGCCGTAGTCGAGTCCGCTTGCGCCGGACCTTGCCACGTCGATCTCCTCCCACGCGTTCTGGCCGACGTCGCCGATCCAGAGGTCGCCCGTGGCACGATCGAACCGGATCCGCCACGGATTGCGGAGCCCGGTCAGCCAGATCTCGGGCAGCACGCCGGGGTCGTCCGCGAACGGCCCCCCGGGTGGGATCGCGTAGTCGCCCTTTCCGGACACGTCCAGGCGCAGGACCTTGGCGAGGAGCGAGCCCAGGTCCCGACCGGAGCCAAGCGGATCTCCGGCGCTTCCGCCGTCGCCGGTCGAAACGTACAGGAAGCCGTCCGGACCGAAGGCCAGCCCACCGCCGTTGTGGTTCGGGAACCGGTCCGGCATGCGCAAGAGGACCCGTTCGCTGGTTGGGTCGGCGAGGTCGGGATCCGGTCTCGAAGTCTCGTAAGAGGCCAGGACCTGGGAGCCATCGAGGGCGGTGTAGTAGACGAAGAAACGCCGTCCTTCCCCGACCGGATCGAAGGCGAGGCCCAGCAGCCCCTGTTCGCCGCCGGCGGTCACCTGGCCGGCGATGTCGAGGAAGGGCCGCTCGAGGAGCGCCCCGTCGCGAACGATCCGGATCCGCCCGGCCTGCTCGACGACGAACAGGTCGCCGGGCGCGGCGGCGCGGTACGCGATGTCCGTCGGGGCCTCCAGGCCAGCGGTGACGACCTCGAAGGCGATACCGGACGGGGCGTCGGCGCCGCTCGAACCTGGCGTCACCGTGGCTGGCGAGGCCGTGGCGGCCGGCGCAGGCGTGGCTGGCGAGGCCGTGGCCGGCGGGGTGGACGATCCGGCCGGCGTCGCCCCTGCGGCGGGCGGCGCCGTCGCCAACAGAACGGCGGGTATCGACGGGGAGGGGCTCCCGACTCGCGGACCGCAGCCGATGGCCACGAGCGCGATCGCGCCGGTGATGAGCGCGGCGAGGGGCAGGGATCGTCGCGCCATGGCCAGATGCTACCGTCATCGCCGATGAAGGCTTGGGAACTGGATCATGTCAAGGGGATCCGGGCGGCGGCGGGCCGGCCGTACCATGAATTCCTGTCCGTGCCGGACCTGTCCGCGGGACTCTATGTCCTCGAAGTCGGCGCCCCAGACCTACAGCAACCCCACACGGAAGACGAGCTGTACGTCGTCATGGAAGGCCGCGCCCGAGTCACGGTCGGCCAGGAGGTACGCGAGGTCTCCGCCGGGTCACTGGTATTCGTGGCGGCGACCGAGCCGCACCATTTCGACGACATCGTGGAGCGTCTGGTCCTCGTCGTCGTCTTCGGTCCGGCCGAGGGGTCGCGCCGCGCCGGCGTCTGACCTCAGCGGCGCCCTCGTTCGACTGCCGCGCGCAGCTCGAGCGCGAGCTCGCCGCCACGCCCGACCTCGTCATGCCGGAAGAACACGAAGGCGTCGAGACCGTCCTCCACGAATGGCTGGAGCCGCCCGGCCCACGCCTCGATCGCGGCCGCGTCGTAGTCGTCACGACGGAGGCGCAGGTAGAGGAACGGTCCGGTGCGGCGCAGGGTCGGCGGGGTATCCGCCTCCGGCTGATCCGTGGTGCACCAGGCCGCGCCCGCTCCGATGAGCGCGGCGAACGTTTCGTCCACATGCCAGCTCGGATCCTGGAACTCGAGGGTCAGCGGCAGGTCGGCCGGCCACGCGGCGAGTAAAGCCGCCAGTCTCTCGTCGTTGCGGGTCACGCCGGCCGGAACGCGGAACAGGACACAGCCAAGCTGCCGACCGAACGCGCGGTAGGGTCCGGTGAGCCACGGAAGCCCGGCTTCCACGTTGCCGTTCAAGGCGCGAAACGACCCTCCGCGCTGGGCCTTGACCACGAAGCGGAAGTCGGCCGGTGTGGCGTCTCGCCAGGCTGCCACCTTGGCCGCCGTCGGCTGCTGGTAGAACGTGTTGTTGAGTTCCACGGCCGGCAGTCGCTCGCTGTAGCGGGTCAGCAGGTCGCCCGCGCTGGATCCAGCGGGATAGAACCGGGGCACCCAAGCCGGGTAGGCGAAGCCGCTCGTGCCGACCAGCAGTCGTCCCGACGGCGTCGCGTCAGCGATGGAAGGATCTCCGGGCTACCGCCCGCAGCGCTCGCGGACGGGAGCCAGACCAGCGTGCTCGGAAACCGCCCGCATGGAGCGACCGATCGCTGCCAGGTCGGCCGGGTCCACGGCGGACAGGAAGTGCGCTTCGATGCCGCGCAGATGGGTCCGTGATGCCGCCCGCAGGCGATCGAGGCCGGCGGGTGTCAGGATCGCCTCCGCGCCGCGGGCGTCGGCAAGGCACGTGCCGCGTTCGA
>JACCVB010000161.1 GCA_013698385.1 Chloroflexota bacterium | reverse complement strand
TCGTCGATGGCCACCATGGGATGGCCCTTGGTGCCCACGACCTCGATGGTCAGGGTGTGCGAGCCGGCGGACTTCCAGCCGGTCGTGAACAGCGCACGGCGGGCCGAGAAGCCGCGACGCTGGAGATCGACCGTCTTCACGAATCTGCCGTCGATGGAGACCTTCGCCTGGCCCCGGGTCGGGCCCGTCGGGCCGTACCACGCGATCTTCTTGCCGGTGAACGTCACGGTCGCCGTCGCGCCGGGCCTGGTGGCGAACCTGACCGCATCCCCGGCATACCCGCTGTGGCGGGCGCGAGACCACGTCCCGCTGTAGGTCACGGCCGCGTCGTTCTCGCTCAGGTGGCGGGCGCCCGATGGCTTGCCGGACCCACCTGCCCCGAGTTGGTAGTTGCGCATCACCTTGTTGACATAGCGGGTCGCGTAGCGCGACCAGCCGCTCGTGCGTGACGAGCCGGTGAGCCACCAGTAGGCGACACGGCGCCACTCGCCGTACTTGCGGTAGAGCGTGGTGAACTTGCCGGCCGCCACCTTCTCCTGGTTGGCGGCCGTCTGGCGGGCGCGCGCATCACCGAGATATCGGTCCGCCCATGACGGCCAGTTGGACGGCATGATCTGGTACTTGCCATAGGCGCCGGACGTGGCGTTGCGGGCCGTATACCGGCCGCCCGACTCGACCTTGCCGATGGCGTTCATGAAGCGTTGCAGGCCGGGTGGAGACTTCGCGGCCGCGGCCGGTGCGACCAGGGTCAGGACGAGGACCGCCGCCAGGGTGGCGACGATGACCGCGCTACGGCGGCCAGACGAGACGCGCAATGCAGCTCCTTCCTGCCGGATCGACGCGCTGGGGCGGGTCGAACGTTCGGCATGTGTCGGGCCGGCCGCAGGGGCCGCGACTGGGTCGCGGATCCGTTCTGCCCGGCGAGCGACGACGAAGACTCGATGACCGCGCGACCTGCGTGCCGCGGCGGCGCCTGGGAGGGGCAGGATACGGACCCGGCCGCGCCACGGCAAGGGGTCAGTTCAGGCGGGGATGCCCGCGATGAACGTCGCCACCCGGTCCAGCACGTCGTCGAGCACGGGCATCAGCGTGTGGCCGAGGCGCGGATAGGTCACGAGTTCTGCCCGGTCCAGGTGCGCGACGTGCGTGCGCAGCAGATTGATCCGCGCGAACGGATCCGATTCTCCCGAGAGCAGCAGGACCGGACAGCGGATGGCCTCCCAGTGGGCGATGCGCGCCTCCGTTCGATCCGGTCGGCCCGGCGGGTGGAGCGGATAGGAGAAGCACACGAGGGCGGCATACGGGGCCTCGGGTTCGGCTGCCGCAAGGCTCGCCACGCGGCCACCGTAGGAATGACCGCCGATGACGACGTCGGCCGCGCGGGGCACGGTCAGGTGAAAGGCTGGTAGCGCGTCCTCCGCCTTGCGCCGGGGCAGGTCGATGGCCGTGGCGGTGACATCTCGGGCGCGCAGCCCGACCACGAACGGTGTCATGCTGGCCGCCGATCCGCTGGCTCCGTGACTCAGAAAACAACGAAGTGCCACGCCGGTAGGGTAACCTCGCGTAGTCCCATCGGCCGTGTCGGTCGTGGCCCGGTCGGGCCATGGCCATCGCGTCGATGCACCGCCCATGCTTGGTCCCCCAACCAACGAGGTCCACATGCCGCCGATCATCCCCCGTTCGCCGCTCAGGTCACGGCTTCGTGCCGTCACGGTCGCGGGCGCGCTCGCCGTCGCCGTCCTAGGGGGATCCGGGCCGGCGGGCACGGCGTCGGTCGTCCGCGCGGCGGACCCGGTCCCGACCGCGATCGGCGACATCGTCACGTTCTACGGCCGCGGATACGGGCACGGCGTCGGGCTCAGTCAGTACGGGGCCCGAGGCCGGGCGCTGGACGGCCAGGACTCCGCCGCGATCCTCGCGCACTACTACCAGGGCGCGACCCCGGGCACCATCGATGTGGCCACCCCGATCCGCGTCCAGGTCCTCACCAACTTCGCCGCCAGCGCGACAAGACCGCTGGAGCTGTACGCCCGTCTCCGCGACTGGACGATGACCGGCACGGACCTCGTGTTCCCGCCGGACGCCAGGATCACGGTGACGCCCACGACCACGACCGCGACCGATGGCACGACCACCACGACCTGGCGGGTGATTGTCAGGGACAGCCTCGGGGCCGTCCTCCACACCCGGATCACGGCGGGGTTTCGGATGACGCCCGTGTCCGGCGCGGGACGGATCCAGGTCGCATCGCGCACCTCGACCCGGGACGAATATCGCGGCACGATCCGCGTCCGCCTCTCGACGGTCGCTCGGGTCGTCAATGAACTGACCCTCGAAAACTATCTGCGCGGCGTCGTCCCGGCCGAGATGCCCTCGACCTGGCCGACCCAGGCGCTGACGGCGCAGTCGATCGCCGCCCGTTCGTACGCCGCCCGCCGACTTCGACCGGGCGTGTCCGACTACGACGTCAGGGACGACACCTCGTCCCAGGTCTATCTCGGCTCCGAAGGCGAGAAAGCGACGACCGACGCGGTCATCAAGGCGACCGCCGGGGTGGTGCTCAAGAGCGGGACATCCATCGCGAATACCCTCTTCCACTCGACCGGCGGCGGCGCCACGGAGAACAACGAGAACGTGTACGTCTCATCCACCGGCGCCAGGGTCGCGGGACCCGTGAGCTATCTGCGCGGCTCGTCCGATCGCCGGGAGGACGGGACCGCCTACGATTCGGCGGCACCGTATGCGACGTGGAAGACGAAGGCCTACACGAAGGCCCAGCTCTCTGCCTGGTTCGGGGCGGACAGCCGGACGAGGGTCGGGACCCTGAGCGCATTGGACCTGTCGCGTCGTGGGGTATCGGGTCGGCTGATCAGCGTCACGCTCATCGGATCGAGCGGCACGAAGACCGTATCCGGGGACATCTTCCGCTCGGTCTTCAATGCCGGACGGCCGGCTGGTGACCCGATGATGCGCAGCACCCTCACGGACACCAAGTTCATCCCCTGACATCGTCACCGGCCGTGGAGCTGACGCGCTGCCCCTGGGCCGGGTCCGACCTGCCCCGGCCCGACCCGGTCATGATCGACTACCACGATCTCGAATGGGGCGCGCCCTGCCACGACGACGGCGAGCTGTTCGAGCGACTGGCACTGGAGTCGTTCCAGGCGGGACTGTCGTGGTCGACCATCCTGCACAGGCGCCCGGCCTTTCGCACAGCGTTCCGCGGGTTCGATCCACGCGTCGTGGCCACCTTCGACGAGTGCGATCGGACGCGGCTGATGGCCGACGCCGGCATCGTCCGCAACCGGGCGAAGATCGAGGCGACCATCGGGAACGCGTCCGCGTTCCGCGAGACGGTCGCGGCCTTTGGTTCGTTCGACGGCTACCTGGCGACGGTGGTCCCGCCACCGCCGCGGCACCTCCCGGCAGATGCGATCGTGGCCGATGTTCCGGTGACGACGGGGAGTTCGGATGCCCTGTCGGCCGACCTGCGCCGTCGCGGCTTCCGATTCGTCGGTTCGACGATGGTGTACGCCTTCATGCAGAGCGTCGGCCTCGTGGACGATCACGTTCCGAGCTGCTTCCGCTACCGCGCGGAAGGGTCGTGACAGGCTAGGTGTCACAACGGCCGGGGAGAGTCCGGGTATCGGAAGCCCCTGGAGACGTCAGAGATGCTGATCATCGATTGCCCGTGGTGCACGGGACCGGCCGCCACGGATCAGGCCCTGGCGACGCTGGTCTGCGAGGACTGTGGCGTGAGCGTGGACGTCGCGCCGGATGGACCGGGCGATGTCCTGGTACTGGTCGCCGCCGCCTGAGTCGCGCCGCGCGATCGTCAGACCCGGGCTGGTTCGCTTTCGTGCGAAACCGCCAGGCCGATGCCCTCCGCGACCCGACGGCCGAA
>JACCVB010000148.1 GCA_013698385.1 Chloroflexota bacterium | reverse complement strand
GTCGGCCTCGTCGTAGCCCATCGTGCGCTTGACCTTGCGGTAGGGCGTCTCGATGAAGCCGTAGCTGTTGATCCGGCCGTAGGTCGCGAGCGACCCGATCAGGCCGATGTTCGGCCCTTCCGGCGTCTCGATCGGGCAGATCCGTCCGTAGTGGCTGTGGTGCACGTCGCGAACGTCGAACCCGGCGCGCTCACGCGACAGACCACCCGGTCCCAGGGCGGACAGGCGACGCTTGGAGGTGAGCTCGGCCAGCGGGTTCGTCTGGTCCATGAACTGGGAGAGCTGGCTGCCGCCGAAGAACTCCTTCATGGCCGCCACGACCGGGCGGATGTTGATGAGCGCGTTGGGCGTGGCCTTGTCGATCTCCTGGATCGTCATCCGCTCACGGACGACTCGCTCCATGCGCAGCAGTCCGATCCGGAACGCGTTTTGGATCAGCTCGCCGTTGGCCCGGATGCGTCGGTTGCCAAGGTGGTCGATGTCGTCCTTGGGATGCAGTCCGCGGTCGCACTCGATCAGGTGACCGACGATCGCCGCGATATCCTCGCGAGTGATCGTGCGCTGCTCGCGCTCGAGCTCGAGGCCCATGCGCGACGCGACACCGTCAAGCTTCTTGTCGAACTTGTAGCGCCCGACCCGTCCCAGGTCGTACCGGCGGAAGTTGAAGAAGAGGCTCTCGACCAGCTGACGGGCGTTCTCGCCGGTGGGCGGATCGCCCGGACGCAGCTTCTTATAGACCTCGATCAGCGCCTCGGCCTGGGTGTGGGTCAGGTCCTTGTCCAGGGTGCTCGCGATGAACGGGTGCTCGGGATCGATATCGATCGAGCTGAACAGCGCGCTGATCGCGTCGTTGTCCTCGTAGCCCACGGCCCGCAGCAGGGTGGTCGCCGCGATCTTGCGCTTGCGATCCACCTTGACCCAGAGCTGGTCCTTGTTGTTCGTCTCGAACTCAAGCCAGGCACCGCGGTTCGGGATGACCTTGGCACTGAACAGCATCCGACCGGACGCCAGGTCCTCGACTTCGCTGTAATAGACGCCCGGCGACCGGACGAGCTGGCTGACCACGACCCGCTCTGCGCCGTTGATCACGAACGTGCCCTGGTCCGTCATCCAGGGGTAGTCGCCCATGTACACGCGCTGACGCTGGATCTCGCCGGTCTCCTTGATCAAAAGTTCCACGCTGACGTACAGCGGCTTGCTGAAGGTCAGATCCTTGGTCCGGCATTCCGCCTCGGAGTACTTGGGTTCGCCGAATTCGTATTCGAGGAACTGCAGCTCCATGACCTTGCCGGTGAAGTCCTTGATCGGGCTGATTTCATCGAACAGTTCACGCAGACCCTTCTGCATGAACCAGGCGAAGGAGTCGAGCTGGAGCTCGATCAGGTTCGGGATCGCGAACTTCTCGTAGCTCACACCGTCGACCTTCTTGTCGATGCGGGCGTAGGAGATGCGACCCGAAGGGGTCACGGCTCGAGTCTTGGACTCAGCAGACAGCATGAAATACCGCTCCTTGACGGAGGAGAAAGGGGAACAGGGAGGCACCGCTCACAGAAGGAGTAGGATACCGCGATCCTGCATCTTGTCAAACGGCCCGGAAAGTGCTAGGCGACGGGGGCGACGCACCGATGCGCCACCCCCGCCGAGCCGGTTACTTGATCTCGACCTTGGCGCCCTGCTCTTCGAGGGCGGCCTTGATCTTGTCCGCCTCGTCGCGGGTGACGCCTTCCTTGACGGCCTTGGGCGAGGCGTCCACGAGGTCCTTGGCCTCCTTGAGGCCGAGGCCGGTGAGCTCGCGAACGACCTTGATCACCGGGATCTTGTTGGGTCCGACCTCGGTGAGCGTGGCCGTGAACTCGGTCTGCTCCTCGACCGCGGCGGGGGCGCCGGCAGCGTCACCACCCGGGGAAGGGGCCGCAGCCGCAGCGGCCGGAGCCGCGGCGGTCACGCCGTAGCGCTCCTCGAACTTCTTGATGAATTCGGACAGCTCGAGCACGGTCATGCCGTCGATCGCCTCGAGGATCTGGTCCTGGCTCAGGTTTGCGGCCATTTGAGTAAATCTCCTTTCAAGTCGTGGAAATCAGGCCTGCTCGGCCTTCTGGGCGGCCAGTTGCTGGAGCGCGTAGCCAAGGTTGCGCAGCGGCGCGGTCAGCACCGATGCGAGCCCGGCGAGGGGCGAAGCGAATGCACCGGCAAGTTGAGCCAGCAGGACTTCGCGGGGCGGGAGGGAGGCGAGGCGGGTTACGGCCGCGCTGTCGAAACTGCGATTGCCGATCACGCCGCCGCGTACGACGACGATGCGATATGGACGGATGGCATCGAGGAAGGCGCGCGCGAGCGCGACCTCATCAGCGCCGCCCAGCGCCAGGCCGGTTGGGCCATCGAGCAGGGCCATCAGCTCATCGCGGCCGGCCTCGCGCGCGGCGATGCGAGCGAGCCTGTTCTTGACCACGCGGTAGGTGATGCCCTGCTGACGCAGGTTGCGTCGGATGGCGGTGATGTCGGCGACTGACAGGCCACGGTAGTCGGCTACGATCGCCGGCCCGC
>JACCVB010000143.1 GCA_013698385.1 Chloroflexota bacterium | reverse complement strand
CCGCGGCCTCGGCCATCAGGGCGCCGGCCTCGGCCTGCAGGTGCGCGACCTCCGCCTCGAGCTCGAGGCGCAGGATCTCGCGCCGGACCTCGGGGTCGGGCGGGGCCAGCGCTCCGGCCTCGGCCGGGGAACCCTCCTCGTCGGGATACTCCCCACTGATCCACGACAGGATCCGGCTTCGCGGCCGCGGGATGGACTGTTTGGCGCGCACGATCGCCGCGGCGTCGATCGCCGTCAGGCCCGGCAACGACCCGTCAGGAACGACGTCGCCGCTCAGGGTCGCCCCGCACGAAGGACAGTTCTCGGGCGAGCCCGTGTACGAAGCGGACACCAGGGACAGATCGAGGCGGCCGAACCGCCCTCAGCTTGCGTCTCGTCGACCATGGCCCGAATGCTAACGCGCGCGGGAAGCCCGGGCATGCCCCATCCGTCAGGGGGTGGCAGGACCCGTTCGGTGGTGCGACCGAGGTCCTTGACGCTGCCTCATTCCCATTCGATCGTCGCCGGTGGCTTGGAACTGATGTCGTAGACGACCCGGTTCACGCCCGGCACCTCGTTGACGATGCGTGACGAGATCTTGCCAAGCACGTCGTACGGGAGCTTGGCCCAGTCGGCCGTCATGCCGTCCTCCGAGGTGACAGCCCGGATGGCGACCACGTTCGCGTACGTTCGCCCGTCACCCATGACCCCGACGCTGCGGACCGGCGTCAGGATCGCGAACGACTGCCACAGGCTGCGATACAGCCCGGCCCCCTTGATCTCATCGATCACGATCCAGTCCGCCTCGCGCAAGGTGTCCAGCCGCTCGGCTGTGACCTCACCGATGATCCGGATCGCGAGTCCCGGACCCGGGAACGGCTGGCGCAGGACCATCGCCTCGGGTAGCCCCATCTCCAGGCCGACCTTGCGGACTTCGTCCTTGAACAGGTAGCGCAGCGGCTCGATCAGCTGGAATCGAAGGTCGGCCGGTAGCCCGCCGACGTTGTGGTGGGTCTTGATCTTCTGGGCCGCCTTGGACTCCGAGGTCGCGCTCTCGATGACGTCCGGGTAAAGGGTGCCCTGCGTCAGGAAGTCGATCGAGCCGATCTTCCCAGCCTCTTCTTCGAACACGCGGATGAACTCGTCGCCGATGATCTTGCGCTTCTGCTCGGGGTCCTCGACGCCGGCCAGGCGGGCGAGGAACCGCTGCCGCGCATCGACCATCACCAGGTTCATGCCGAGGTCGCGCTCGAAGGTGACCCGAAGCAGCTCCGATTCCTTCTTGCGCATGAGCCCGTGATCGACATAGATGCAGGTCAACCGATCGCCTACCGCCCGATGGACGAGGGCGGCCGCGACGGCCGAGTCCACGCCCCCAGAGAGGGCGCAGATGACCTTGCCGTCCGAACCGGTCGCAGCCGCGTGCGCATCGACTCGTTCTCGGATGCCGGCCACGGTCGAATCGATGAAATTCGCTGGCGTCCACGATGGCTCCACGCCGGCGATGCCGACGACGAAGTTGCGCAACACGTCCTTGCCGCGCGGCGTGTGGACCACCTCGGGATGGAACTGGATTCCGTACAGGCTGCGCGATGGGTCGGCCAGGCCCGCCAATGGCGACGAATCGCTCTGGGCCGTGGCCGTGAAGCCCTGCGGCAGTCGGGTGATCGAATCGCCGTGGCTCATCCAGACCGGCTGCTCACGATCCATCCCTTCGAACAGGCCGTCCGAGTCCGTGATGGTCACGGTGGCCGGGCCGTATTCCCGGCGCTTCGCTGCGAGGACGTCGCCGCCCAGCTCCCGGGCCATCAGTTGCGCGCCGTAGCAGATGCCGAGGACCGGGATCCGGCCACTCCACACAGCAGCGTCGGGCTTGGGCGCGAGATCGTCATAGACGGACATCGGGCCGCCGGACAGGATGATCGCCCTTGTCCCGCGTCGTTCCAGCTCCGCATACGGCGTGTCGTGCGGGAGCAGCTCGGAATAGATGTCGAGCTCGCGCACGCGGCGCGCGATCAGCTGGGCGAACTGGCCACCGAAATCGAGCACGACCACCGGGCCCCGTCCGCTCGCCATGCCGTCAGGGCCGGCGGGCCCGTCGTCCGCAGATCGCGTCGGAGCGGGGGCCTTCAGGGCCGTCTCGAGGTAGGCCTCGACCTCGGCGTCGTCTGGCGCGAGGATCCGGTGACCGGCGTTGGCGGCTTCGCCATGGACGGTCTTGCCCCGGTCCCTGGCCTCCGCCGGGCCTCCCGGATCCGCCGATCGACTCGCCTCGCCCTCGTTCGCCTCCGCCATCGCCGCTGGTGCCTCCTCGCCGTGTCCGCCACCCGTGGCCAGTGTACCGGGCGGCGATCGCCAGCCCCGAGCCCCGTCACGAGTCACTCGCGGTCGCGCGTCACTCGCGGTTGCGCATCGCCTCTGCGGCCATGGCGACATATCGTTCCAATTCCGCGGCGACGTCCGGCAGCGGGGCAACCTCGACCAGGGCCGCGTGCATGTGCAGG
>JACCVB010000124.1 GCA_013698385.1 Chloroflexota bacterium | reverse complement strand
CGGCCTGGGATCAGCTTCCGACCTACGACGTGGACCTCGTGAAGGCCAAGCAGCTGCTGGACGAGTCCGGCGTGGCCGACAAGTTGAACGGCACGGAGATCGCCTACTACGACTCCACGCCGTCGATCAAGGGCGCCGCGGAGGCATTCATCGACGCGATGTCCAAGCTCGGGATCACGATCAAGGCGCGAAAGGTGACCTACCAGGAGAACGTCGCCCTCCAGTTCGGCAAGCACGACGACTACGACATCCTGGTGGCAAGCTGGGGCTCCGACTTCCCCGATCCTTCCGGGAACCTTCGCCCGAACTTCGCCTCGGAGAACATCGCGGCGGGCGGGGCGAACTCCTCCGCGTATACGAACCCGAAGGTCGATGCGTTGCTCGCGAAGCAGAACACGCTGGTGGACAAGGCGGAGCGAGCCAAGCTGCTGATCGAAGCGCAGAAGCTCATCGCCGAAGACGCGCCGGTGATCGTGACGGCTTACCCCGGGTGGCCGCTTGCGGTCAACAAGCGGCTCGCCGGCTACTCCGTCTCGTCCCTGTGGTACTGGGGCTCGCTGTTCAAGGACATGTACGTCAAGTAGGCCCGTCGCGCTGCTCCGAACCTGGGACTAGATGGTCGCGTATACGCTGCGGCGACTGATCGCGCTCGTCCCCGTGCTCCTCTTCGTCTCGTTCGTCACGTTCGGCCTGGTCCGACTCGCCCCGGGCGATCCGGTCCTGATCGTCCTCGGCGGGAAGAAGGTGGATCCGGCGACGGCCGAGGTGCTCCGCCAGCAGTTCGGGTTGATCGGGGATCCGTTCAGCCAGTACGTCGCCTGGCTGGGCCGCGCGCTTCAGGGCGATCTCGGGGAGAGCTATCGACTTCGCCAGGACGTGGTCTCGCTCATCTCTGAGCGATTGCCCCTGACGCTGCAACTGATCGGCCTGTCCATGCTCATCGCGGTGGCCGTCGCCATCCCGCTCGGGGTGATCCAGGCCCACCGCCGGAATTCCGTCATCGACTATGCGGGCAGCCTGCTCGCCCTCATCGGCCTCAGTTCGCCGGTCTACTTCACGGCGATCATCGGCGTTCTCGTGTTCGCAGTCGGCCTTGGCTGGCTGCCAGCCTTCGGGTCCGGTGACGATCCGCTGAGTCGGATCCACCACCTCATCCTGCCGGCGGTAGCCCTCGCCCTGGGGACGATCGCCCTCACATCGCGGATGACGCGGTCGGCGATGCTCGAGGCCCTCAGCTCCGACTACATCGAGGCGGCGCGCGCCAAGGGCCTCCCGGAGCAGACGATCCTGGTCAAGCATGCCCTGCGGAACGCGCTCATCCCGGTGGTCACGGTGACCTCGCTGCAGGTCGGCTTCCTGCTGGTGGGCAGCGTGCTGGTGGAGACCACGCTGGGCTTGGGCGGCCTTGGCAGCCTGATCACGGATGCGATCCAGAATCGGGACTACCCCGTGATCCAGGCCACGGTCCTCCTGCTGACCGTGGCATTCAGCCTGTTGAACCTGGCCACGGACCTGTTCTACGGCGTGATCGACCCTCGGATCCGATACCGATGACAGCGAACGTCGTCCGCGCCCCGCGCACGGGCTTCCTGTCGGGCGCCCGTCGGTCGCCGCTGGCGAAGAACCGGGCGGCCATCGCGGGCCTCGTGATCCTCCTGCCGATCATCCTCGCGACCGTGGCCCCAGCACTCCTCACGGGCATCCAACCGAACGCGCAGGACCTGTCCGCCTCACTGCAGTTCCCGAGCGGAGAACACCTCCTGGGCACGAACAAGCTCGGTCGGGATGTCTGGGCCCGACTCGTCTACGGCGCCCAGCCGACCCTGCTCGGCGCGTTCGTCGTGGTGATCATCAGCGGACTGATCGGGATCCCGCTCGGCCTGTTCGCGGGCTACTACGGCGGGCGGGTCGAGGCCGTGATCATGCGCGTGCTTGACGCCCTGCTGGCCTTCCCCGCCCTGCTGCTTGCGATCCTCGTCGTCGCCACGTTCGGGCGGGGGCTTGGCACGGTGGTGGTCGCCCTCGGCGTCATCTACGTCCCGGCCATGGCTCGCTTGATCCGCAGCGTGACCCTGGTCCAGCGCTCACTGGCCTACGTGGACGCCGGTCGCGCGCTGGGGTTCTCGGATGGTCGCATCCTGTTCCGCCATATCCTGCCCAACCTCGTTGCGGCTGTCGTCGTCCAGTCGACGATCGACCTGGCCTATGCGATCCTGGACATCGCCGCGCTCAGCTTTCTCGGCCTCGGTCAGCAGCCGCCGGATCCGGATTGGGGCTCCATGCTGTCCGATGGTCGGGCGTACCTCCTCCAGAACGCGTGGCCGGCGATCTCGGCCGGGTTCGCGATCATGCTCGCGGTGGTCAGCTTCAACCTCGTTGGCGATGGACTTCGGTCGCAGCTCGACCCGCGCGAACGGGAGCGCTGAGGTGACGACGCTGGCGGGCCGGGAGCGGGCGCGGCCCGTGCTGACCGGTTCACCACTGCTGGAGATCCGCGACCTGAGCGTGGAGTTCCGGACGTCGGCTGGGCCCGTGCGCGCGGTGAACGGCGTCGATCTCGAGGTCCGGGCCGGCGAGATGGTGGGCCTGGTGGGCGAATCTGGATCCGGCAAGAGCGTCACGAGTCGCGCCGTCATGGGCCTCCTGCCGCGCCGCACGAGCACCATCCGGGGCACCATCCGGCTGGACGGCAACGAGCTGGTGGGCCTCCCCGAGAAGTCGTATCGGAGGATCCGCGGCGAACAGGTGGCGATGATCTTCCAGGACCCGATGACCGCGCTTGATCCGCTCTACTCGGCGGGGGATCAGGTGGCCGAGGCGCTTCGATTCCACTTCGGCCTGAGCCGGGGCATCGCCCGCGGGCGGGTACGTGATCTCTTCGGGCAGGTGGGCCTCGGCGAACCTGACAAGGTCATCGACGCCTACCCGCACCAGCTCTCCGGCGGCATGCGCCAGCGGGTCATGATCGCGATGGCCCTCGCCTGCGAGCCCAAACTCCTCATCGCGGATGAGCCGACCACCGCGCTCGACGTCACGATCCAGGCCCAGATCCTTGAGCTGCTGCGCGATCTCGTGCAGGAACGCGGGATGGCCCTGTTGCTCATCACCCACGACCTCGGCGTGGTCCGCGAACTGTGCGAGCGCGCGGTCGTGCTCTATGCCGGGCGGGTCGCCGAGACGGCGCCGGTCGGTGACCTCTTTGTCACGCCACGCCATCCGTACACGGCCGGTCTGGCGGCTTCCATCCCCAGCATCACGGAGCGGCGGCGGCGCCTTCCGCAGATCCCGGGCAGTCCGCCTGACCCGGCCGGGCTACCGGATGGATGTGTCTTCGCACCGCGCTGCCCGGTCGCCCTGGACCGTTGTCGGATCGAGCGGCCCCGACTCCTGCCCGTTGGCGTAGATCGAACGGCGGCCTGTCACCGGAGCGCCGAACTCGCGGCGGGCCTGCCATTGACGTGGGAAGGAGAGGCGCCTGGATGAGTACCGACTGGACGATCGATCCTGCGCTTGGCGCCCGTGAGGGATACGTCGACGTGGACGGCCTTCGGACGTGGTATGGGATCGTGGGCGACGAGGCGTCCGAGCGGGCGTCTGGCAGATCCCCCCTCCTGCTGCTCCACGGTGGCCCTGGCGCATGCCACGACTACCTCGAGTCGATGGCGGCGCTCGCGGCGACCGGCCGCCGGGTGATCTTCTACGACCAGCAGGGCTGCGGGAATTCGGACCAACCGGACGACCCGGCGCGCTGGTCGATCGACTTCTACCTCCGCGAGCTCGCAACGGTCCGTCGCGCCCTCGGGCTGGAGCGTTGCCACATCCTGGGCCAGAGCTGGGGCGGCATGCTGCTCATGGAGTACCTGGTGACGCGACCCGATGGCGTCGTCTCCGCGACGATCGCGAGCTCGCCGGCGAGCATGCCCATGTGGATCGCGGCGACCGGGCGCCAGCGAGCGGCGCTACCATCGGAAGTCGTCGCCACGCTGGAGCGCCACGAGGCTGCCGGCACCTGGGACGACCCGGGATACGAGGCTGCCGTCGGCGTCTTCTACGACCGCCATCTGTGCCGGGTCGTACCCAACCCCGAGTACGTGACCCGCTCCTTCGCCAAGCTCGCCCGGAACCCACAGGTCTACCGCACGATGAACGGCCCGACCGAGTTCCATGTCGTCGGCACGCTGAAGGGCTGGGAAGTCCTTGCGCGCCTGGGTGCCATCGAGGAACCTGTCCTGCTCACGAGCGGCCGTCATGACGAGGCGACGCCGGACCAGATGGCCGAGATCATGGCGCGATTGCCGCAGGCGGAATGGGTCCTCTTCGAGTCAAGTGGCCACCTGGCCCACGCGGAGGAGCCGGACCGCTACATGGCAGTCGTGGGCGATTTCCTCGCGCGAGCGGAGGCGGGACGAGCCGCCCGCGGCGGAGATGCCGCGATCCTTGTCGGAGGTTCCGCCGCCGGGGATCCCATCATGCTTGCACGCTCGGCCGGCATGGGTCGGCTCACCGGCCGCATGGGCGAAGCATGACCGCCGCGCTCGTGCGTGTCCCAGGCGATGCGATCCCGCAGGGTGATGCCCTGCTCAGCGTGCGCGACCTCGTGGTCACCTACCCGGGACGACGAGGATTGACCGACCGGTTCCGCGGACGGGCCTCATCCGACTTCACCGCGGTTCGCGGCGTGGACCTCACGATCCGGCGCGGCGAGACACTGGCGCTCGTAGGAGAATCGGGCTCGGGCAAGACGACCACGGGTCGCGCCATCATCCGGCTGTTGGAGGCGAGTTCCGGGTCCGTGACATTCGACGGGATCGACGTTCGAGGCGCCTCCCGCCGTGACCTGCGAGCGCTTCGCGAGCGCATCCAGATCGTGTTCCAGGACCCCTATTCCAGCCTGAACCCGCGCATCGCCGTGGGGGCGGCCATCGGTGAGGTCCTGCAGGTCCATCGGATCGGCGCGAACGCGGGCGAGCGGCGCAAGCGGGTCGCTTCGCTGCTCGCGGACGTGGGTCTGGGTCCTGAGCATGCGCGACGTTACCCGCATGAGCTGTCGGGCGGACAGCGCCAGCGGGTGGGCATCGCGCGGGCCCTTGCGGTCGATCCCGAGCTGCTCATCCTGGATGAGCCGGTCAGCGCCCTGGATGTCTCGGTACAGGCGCAGATCGTCAATCTGCTCGACGACCTCCAGGAGGAGCACGGGCTGGCCTATCTGTTCATCGCGCACGATCTCGCAGTTGTCCATCACATCGCAGACCGGGTGGCCGTGATGTATCTCGGCGAGATCGTCGAGGAGGGTGGCGTGGACGAGCTGTTCGCGGATCCGCGTCACCCCTACACCCGCGCGCTGCTCGCATCCATCCCGGGCGCTCGTCCGGGCGGCGAGCGAGCCCAGGGTGAGCTTCGGGTCGACCTTGCCGCTGGTCCCGGCTGCCCATTCCGGAATCGCTGCCCCGAACGGCACGATCGGTGCGAGGCGACACCACCGTACGTCGCCCTTGGCGACGGGCGACGGAGTCGATGTTGGCTGGAGGCAGAGGAGACCGCATGAGTCGTTCCGCATTTCACGTCCGCGCCGATCAATTCCACCTGGCCTGGGATCGCGCGGTTGAGCCGATCCTGCGGGTGGCCAGTGGCGACGAGGTCGAATTCGACGCGCTGGACGCGTCGTGCGGGCAGATCACGGCGGCCTCCACGGTGGCCGACCTCGCTGCGCTGGACTTCTCACGGGTCGACCAGGTCTGCGGGCCGGTGTTCGTGGAGGGCGCGGAACGCGGCGACACGCTGGAGGTCGAGCTGCTGGAGTTCGAGCCCGGGGAGTGGGGCTGGACGGCTAGCATCCCGGGATTCGGCCTGCTCGCCGACGAGTTTCCCGAGCCCGCCCTTCGGATCACGCGGTTGGCCGGAGGCGTGGCCGAGTTCCTGCCCGGGATCCGCATCCCGCTGGCGCCGTTCTGCGGCGAACTCGGCCTGGCACCCGCGGGCGAGCCGCGGTCCACGATCCCCCCGACTGAGCTTGGCGGCAACATGGACACCCGTCACCTCACGGCTGGATCCGTGTTGTGGCTTCCGGTCGCCGTGTCCGGGGCGCTCTTCAGCCTCGGCGATGGCCACGCCGCGCAGGGCGACGGAGAGGTGTGCGGGACCGCCATCGAGACGCGGATGCGGGCTCGGGTCCGACTGCGCGTCCGCCGGGACATCCGGGTCACCGCCCCCGAGTTCCGAACCGCCGGGCCACTGGGTGCCTCGACCAACACCGCCGGATGGTATGCGGCCGACGGCGTTGGGCCGGATCTGATGG
>JACCVB010000117.1 GCA_013698385.1 Chloroflexota bacterium | reverse complement strand
CATCACGCCCGTCGATGGCACGATCGCCACGGTCATGACCCGCCTGGACTCCGTCCGCCGTGATGACGACGGCCGCATCGTCAACGCGACGGACCCGTGGTTCCTCAGCCGGGCCGAGATCGACGGGCGACGTCAGGCCCTGGAGTACGTGCGGTTCCTCGTCGACCGCGTGCCCGGCTACGAGCACGCCTCGCTGGTCGCGCTCGGGACGCAGATCGGGGTTCGCGAGACGCGCCGGGTGTACGGCGACTATCGACTGACCCGCGATGACGTGCTTGGCGCCCGGGCCTTCGATGACGGGATCGGCCTGTGCGGTGCCCCGATCGAGGACCATCACGGCGGCGCGGACACGGTCTGGGAGTACCTGCCGGACGGGTCGGCCGTCGGCATCCCGTTCAGGTCACTTGTCGTCCGCGACGCGGCCAACGTGCTGGTGGCCGGGCGATGCTTCTCGGCGACCCACGATGCGCACGCCTCGGTCCGCAGCATGGCCCAGTGCATGGCGATGGGCCAGGCGGCGGGCACGGCGGCCGCGCTGGCGGTGACCGGCGCTTGCGATCCGCGCGATATCGACGTGGCGGCGCTGCGCGATCGACTGCGTCGCGACGGCGCGATCCTCGAGCTCGAGGCGGGCTCGCCGGCGGGCAGCGCGGGCGTCGCGGGCGTCACCGGCCGGTGACCTTCGTCCGAACGGTCCTCGGCGACATCGATCCGGTCGAACTCGGCATCACATACGCCCATGAGCACCTCGTCATCGATGGCGGCCGGCCGGTCCAGCTGCAGCCCGAATTCGATCTGGGCGATATCGATGCGATGGCGATCGAAGTCGGCCAGGCGGCCGAGCTCGGCCTGCGCTCCGTGGTCGATGCCATGCCGTGCGACGCCGGTCGAAATGTCGAAAAGCTGGCCGAGCTGTCCCGCCGCACGGGCATCGGGATCGTGGCGCCGACCGGCCTGCATCACGACCGCTACTACGGTCCGGCCCACTGGAGCCACCGGGTCAGCGTGGCCGAGCTCGCCGACCTCTTCGCCCTCGACGTGACCGACGGGATCGATGCCCTCGATTACAGCGGACCGATCGTCCGACGCACGGCCCATCGGGCGGGCGTGGTCAAGGTGGCCGGCAGTGACGGCGGTCTTTCGCCGCGCGACGAGCGCGTGTTCGAGGCCGCGGCGGAGGCGCATGCCCGGACCGGGGTGCCGATCCTGACCCATTGCGAGCACGGCACGGGCGCACTGGCGCAGGTCCGCTTCCTGGCCGACCGCGGCGTGGCGCCCGAGCACATCGCCCTGAGCCATGTGGACAAGATCGTGGACCGCGGTCTGCACCGAGAACTGCTCTCGACCGGCGCTTTCGTCGAGTACGACGGCTCGTTCCGCTGGCCGGACAGCGAGCCCAACGGCACGGCCCAGCTCATCGCCTGGATGGCGGAGGACGGGCTGGACGACCGGATCGTGCTGGGCATGGACGCCGCGCGGCGACGCTACTACCGGGTCCACGGTGGATCGCCGGGCCTGACCTGGCTGCTGGACGGCTTCACGGCTGTCCTGCAAGCGTTCGGCGTTGACGCCACCATCCGACATCGACTGTTCGTGACCAATCCGGCACGCGTCTTCGCGTTCGCCGGCCCACCGACACGAGCGACATAGAGGAGGGCTCCCGTTGAACGGTCACCGGATCTCGATGCTGGGCACGGGCCTGATCGGCGACTTCTACACGAACACGCTGCACGGCCAGCGCGGGCGCGATCGGGTGCAGGTCGTCTATTCGCGCAGCGCTGAACGCGGCACGGCATTCCGAGATCGTTGGAGCATCCCGGAATCCACGGCCGACCTGGCCGCCGCGGTGGATCATCCGGACACGGATGTCGTGGTCGTCGCGTTGCCCAACTTCCTGCACGAGGAGGCGATCGGTCTAGTGGCGAGGGCCGGCAAGGCCGTCCTCTGCACGAAGCCGCTGGGACGCACGGCCGAGGAGGCGCGTCGGATGCTCGAGATCGTCGAGTCGGCGGGCGTGTTCGGCGGCTATCTCGAGGACCTGTGCTACACGCCCAAGACGTTGAAGGCCG
>JACCVB010000039.1 GCA_013698385.1 Chloroflexota bacterium | reverse complement strand
CTGTTCGCGGCCCAGACGCTCGTCCACGAGGACGCGATCTACCTGCACGAATCGGCCCAGTTCCATGTGGATCGCCTGGACTGGGACGAGCGCAAGGCGTACGTCCGGCGGATCGACGCGAACCACTACACCCAGGCCGATCGCGCCGTGACGCTCAAGCCGCTGGACGTCTTCGCCGAGGACGCCGGTCCGGGCGGCAGCCGACGGCATGGGGAGGTCATGGTCGCCAGCCTCGCCACGATCTACAAGAAGCTCAAGTTCGTCACCGATGAGAACCTCGGCTGGGGCCGGATCCACCTACCCGAGATCGAGCTCCAGACGACGGCCTACTGGTTGACCGCGGACGGTGCCCGCGATCGATGGCGTCGGGACGAGCTGGACGTCGCCCTGCTCGGAGCCGGCCGCGCGATCCAGACCGTCGCCTCCATCCTGCTGATGGTGGACCCTCGCGACCTGGGACTGATCAGCCAGGTCCGCTCGCCGCACGCAGAGGAACCGACGATCTACCTCTATGAAGCGGTCCCGGGTGGGATCGGCCTCGCCGAGCGGCTGTGGGAACGCCACGACGAACTGCTTGCCGTAGCGGCGGACCTGATCGACACCTGCACCTGCGAGGGCGGTTGCCCGGCCTGCACGGGGCCGCGCCTGGAGCCACACGTGGATGCTCGGATGCTGGCTCGCCGACTCCTGGCCGAACTGCGCTCGACCACGCCAGCCGTGCCGGCATGACCGTCCTGGCACCGGACACGCGCGCCCAGCTGACCCGGCGCCTGGATCGACTGCGAGCCGAACGCACGGACCCTGCCGGTCCGGCGGATCCCCTGCCCTATCGGCCGGTCCCCGGCCCGAACCTTGCGGAACGATTGGCGACGACGCTTGATGGCGAAGTGGTGACCGGGCGCGGGGGCCGATTCGTGCGCGTCGAAGGTCGGACGACTCAGGTTGCCCTCGATCGCGCGCGATTGGCCGGGCTGCCTGGTCAGCCCCCCGCCGACCGGCCGCTCGTGTGCCTGGACACCGAGACCACCGGTCTGGCAACGGCCGCCGGGACGGTGGCCTTCTTGATCGGACTCGGTTGGTGGGAGGGAGACGCCTTTCGCCAGGTCCAGTTGCTCCTGCCCGATCACGCCGACGAGCCCGCCCTCCTGGATGAACTGGCGCGGCACCTGCCTCCAGACGCGTGGCTGGTGACCTACAACGGTCGCGGGTTCGACTGGCCGCTCCTGGTCACCCGCTATCGGATGGCCCGCCGGGCGGCGCCCACACACGAGGGCCACCTGGACCTCCTGCCGATCGTGCGCAGACTGTTTCGCCACCGCATGGAGAACGCTCGGCTGCAGACGGTCGAACGGTCGTTGCTCGGCCTGGAACGACACGACGACGTCGACGGCTGGGAGATTCCCGGGCGGTACCTGGGCTTCCTCCGCGGCGGGCCGGCTCACCCGCTCCTGGCGGTGGTCCGCCACAACGACGAGGACGTCCGTTCACTCGCTCGGGTCGTCCAACTCCTGGATGGTGGCTATGGGTCCGCGGCCGCCCGACGCTCAGCACCGCTCGGTGACGTGGCGGGACTCGCCCGCGCTTTCGCTCGTGCCAGGCGCCCGGACGAGGCGCTGGCCTGCCTGGAGGAGATCCTGTCCCGTGATGGGAACCCGGACCACCCGTCCGCCGTGGAGGTCGCGAACGAGCCGCCCGATACCGAACCCCCGTGGTGGTCGCCGCGGGTCCGAGCGGACTTCGGCGGCCCGCCCAGCTCCTTCCCCTCGTACCGGCATCGCTCGGCCACGTTTGCCGCTCCGTGGGACCTCCAGCGCGTCGCCCTGGATCGGGCGCACCTCCTGCGTCGGTCACGTCGGTACGCCGAATCGGCCGATGCCTGGCAGGGCCTGGCAGCGGGCCCGGGGCGCGCCGCGATCGTCGCCTGGATCGAGCTGGCGAAGTTGCGCGAGCACCGTCTGCGCGATCCGCTCGGCGCGCTGGAGGCCGCCGATCGTGGTCTTGAAGCCGCCCATCGGCGTCGACGCCTGGGACAGCTGGACCCGCGCCTGGAGGCCGATCTGCGAGGGCGGCGCGAGCGCCTGGCACGCCGCTGCGACGCCGCTCGACGGAGTCGGGACGGCAAGTCGCAACGTCGTTGACCGGCTCCCGCCGGCTGGTATCGTACCGTCCGTGCTCAGGGATTCCGAACGGACGTTTCGCTGCCCGGCGTCAACCACGAGTCGTCGCCGAAACCAGCCGACATCGGCTGCCCGCAGCCTGACCTCCGCACGTCCACGAACGCATCGTTTCACATGATCCAGACGTGAAGATCGCGCTCCTGGGAGCTGGAAGGATCGGCCGGCTCCATGCGCGGCTCCTGAGCACGACGCCCGGCGTGGACGAACTCGTCATCGCCGACCTGATCCCCGAGCGTGCAGGGTCTGTGGCGGCCGAGTCCGGGGCACAGTCCGTGACGGATCTCGACGCGGCGCTCGGCCAGGCGGATGCCGTGGTCATCGCGACATCGACCGATACCCATGCCGACCTCATCCGCGCCGCCCTCAGATATCGATTGCCGACCTTCTGCGAGAAGCCCCTGGCGGTCAGCCTGGCGGACTCCCTCGTGATCTGCGAGGAGATCGAAGCCAGCGCCGTGCCGTTCCAGCTCGGCTTCCAGCGGCGCTTCGATCCCGCGTACCGCGAGGCCCGGCGCTTGATCCAGGGTGGCGAACTTGGGACCATCTACGTGATTCGCCTGGCCGGCCACGACCAGGCACCTCCCCCGGAGGCCTACATCCCGCATTCAGGTGGGATCTTCCGCGACTTTTCGGTCCACGACTTCGACATGCTCCGCTGGCTCACCGGCAGCGAAGTGGAGGAGGTCTACGCAGACGGGAGGGTGCGAGGATTCCCGGTCTTCGCGAAGTACGGCGACGTGGACACCGCCGTTGCCACGCTGCGAACCATGGACGGCACCCTCGCCGTGCTGACCGTCGCCCGCCATGACCCGCTTGGGTACGACGTTCGTGCGGAGATCCTCGGCTCGCGTGACAGCATCGCCATCGGGCTCGGACCAAGGACGCCCATCCGCTCGCTGGACCCGGGCGTCGCGCCGCAGGCCGGTCCCGCCTGGCCAGACTTCCTGGTCCGGTTCGAACCCGCCTATGCCGCCGAACTTGCGGCGTTCGTGCGAGTCGCCGCGGGCGACGCCTCAAGCGAATGCACGGCCCCCGACGGAGTCCAGGCGCTTCGGGTCGCGGAGGCCGCGACGAGGTCGCTCTTGGAACATCGCGCTGTCCGCCTGGCCGAGATCGAAGGGTGACGACGATCGCAGGTCCGGGTCCGACGAACGAGGAGCGAACCATGGTCCAGACGTCCGTGACGCCAGCCATCGTGGCGCGCGGGCTCTCGAAGTCCTTCGGCCATGTGGTGGCCCTCAGCGGCGTCGACCTCAGGGTCGACCCGGGCGAGGTCCTTGGCGTGGTCGGTGACAACGGAGCTGGCAAGACCACCTTGATGAAGATCCTATCCGGGGTCCATCCACCGACGGAGGGCCAGCTGCTCATCAACGGTGAGGAGGTCCGTTTCGCGAGCCCCCGCGACGCGCAGCGAGTGGGGATCGAGATGGTCTACCAGGACCTGGCCCTTGCCGGCAATCTCCGGATCGATGAGAACATCTTCCTGGGGCGCGAGCGAACCCGCCAGCTTGGGCCGGTCCGGCTGGTCGATCACCGCGCCAACCTAGCCCTCGCCAAACAGCACCTCGACAACTTGAACATCCACGTCAAGAGCGTCGGCCAGCTGGTGGAGCAACTTTCCGGCGGTCAGCGCCAGGCGGTCGCCATCGCGCGCGCGACGGCATTCGATGGTCGGGTCGTCATCATGGACGAGCCCACCGCGGCTCTCGCGGTGAGGGAGGTACGGAAAGTCCTCGATCTCATCAAGGACCTGAAGACCCACGGGATCAGCGTGATCCTCATCAGCCACCGCCTGGATGACATCTTTTATGTGTGTGATCGGGTGATGGCCCTGTTCCACGGGCGCAATCTGGCAGAAGCGCGCCTCGCCGACGTTGATCGCAACGAAGTCATCGGTTGGATCATGGGCAACAAGGGCGGACACGGCGTGCCCGACCGCCCAGACCGGACGGATGAGGCCCGATGATGGGCGTGACTTCCCCGCTCGAGGCGGCGTCGGACGCCCCGGACGTCGAGCGGTCCAGGCTGGCCCGCCTGACGACCTTCATCGACCGTTTCGGCGCCCTGGGCATCGTGCTGATCATGGGAACACTGTCGTACGTGGCGCAGCCCGACGTGTTCCTGACCACGAACAACATCGCCAACATCTTCCGACAGACCGCCTTCCTGGCCCTCCTTGCGCTCGGGCAGTTCATCGTCATCGTGACGGCCGGTATCGATCTGTCGGTCGGATCGACGCTCGCCCTGGCCATGATGTCGACGGCCGTCCTGTCGGTTGCCGGGGTTCCCTGGCCCCTCCTGATCCTTACGCCATTCCTGGTCGGGGCAGCCGTCGGGGTTATCAACGGCGTGGGGCTGACGTGGCTCCACATGCCACACCCGTTCATCATGACTCTGGGCATGCTCAACATCGCCCGCGGCTTGACCAACCTCATCTCGGGTGGCGTTCCCATCAGCGGGCTTCCGGCGGAGGTGCGCTGGCTGGGTGCCGGCAACGTCTCGGTCGGCGGTCTCCAGGTCCCGGTCAGCGTGGGCGTCGTGATCCTGAGTTACCTGGCCGTCTGGGTCTTCCTGCAGCACACGCGGACGGGCCGGCATGTCTACGCGATCGGGGGGAACCCGCAAGCCGCCCGAGTGACCGGCGTGAATGTCGACCGCACCCTCGTTCTCGTCTACGCCCTGTGCGGCCTGCTTGCGGGGTTCTCCGGGTTGCTGCTGGCAGGACGCACCAACTCGGGCTTCCCCAACGCAGGGATCGGGGCCGAACTCGACGCGATCTCCGCCGTGATCATCGGCGGCGCGAGCTTCTTCGGCGGTCGGGGCACCGTCCTTGGCGTGTTCGCCGGCGTGCTTGTGATCGGCATGATGCGCAACCTGCTGAACCTCTCCAACGTGCAGGTATTCTGGCAACAGATCCTCATCGGGGTCGTGATCATCGCCGTGGTGGCGTTCGACGTCCTGCGGCGACGGATCGGGAGTGCAAGCTGAACGTCCCATCGCGGGTCGTACCGGCGAATGGGACTCTTGGACGTACTTGAGGAGGTGGCGTATCACGGAACTTGTCGGCATGGACTGGCCCTCGAGGGGGCACGCTGCCCGGATCCCCGATGAGCGCGCGACGACGCGGTCGGCCCGGATACTTGAAGGAGGAGTGATGAACGGAACACGAATGTCTGGCCTGATGGCCGCGTTGGTCATCGCGATCGCGGCCTGTTCGCCAGGTGGTGCCTCGTCCTCACCGGCCGCCGCGTCGGCTTCGGCGGCTGGTGCGGCCTCAGCGGCCTCAGCGGCACCCGCGGCCTCGACGGCCGCCAGCGGCGCTGCCCTGAAGATCCTCGTTGACATGAAGGGTCCGGGCGGCGGCAACCCATTCTGGGCTGCGGTGGAGAAAGGCGCGAAGGAGGCGGGCACGTCCTCCGGCGTCGAGGTCACGGTCCTCGCTCCGCCGGCTGAATCGGATGTGCCGGCCCAGATCGCCCAGATCGAGGACGCGATCAGCCAGGGTCTGGACGGCATCGCGCTGGCCCCGACCGACCCGGCCGCGCTCTCGCCCATCGTGCAGCAGGCGCTCGACGCGGGCACCAAGGTCGTGTTCATCGACACAAAGGGTGAGAACAAGGGCGTCACCTTCATCGGCACGAACAACGAGGTCGGCGCAGGGCTCGCCGGTCAGTATCTGTGCGACAACGTCGAGAAAGGTGGCAAGGTGGCGATCCTCCAGGGAATCATCACGCAGAGCACGGGTCAGGCTCGGGCGACCGGGTCCAAGGCCGCCATCACCAAGTGCGGGCTCAACCTCGTCGCGGAAGTCCCGGCTGAGTGGGACAAGGCCAAGGGCCAGGCGGCGATGGAGGACATCCTGACCAAGAATCCCGACCTGAAGGGCGTCTTCGGCAGCAATGACAACATGGCCCTCGGCGCCGTCGAAGCCATCAAGAATGCCGGCCTGACCGGCAAGATCGTGGTCGTCGGCTTCGATGCGAACCCCGACGCTGCGACCGCGGTCCTTGCGGGCGACATGAATGCGACCGTTGCCCAGGCGCCCGTCAACATGGGCAAGTTCGGCGTGGAGAACCTGATCAAACTGATCAACGGCGAGACGATCCCGGAAGTCATCGATACCGGAACGGAACTCGTCACCAAGGACAACGCGGCGAACTACAAGTAGCGCGCCGACCCCTCGGAGCCGCCGGCGCCGTAACGGCCCGGTGGCTCCCACACGACAGGCACAGGCTGTGAAGTGAGGTGCCCATGGCTCCGGCGTCCCGAAAGGTCCGAGTCGCGCAGGTCGGCCTCGGGCGGATCGGATCGTTTCACGCCGAAACGCTGGCTCGAAGGATCCCTGACGCCGAGCTGGCGGTCGTCGTCGACCCGAACGGGGAGCTGGCGCGCACGATCGGCGAACGCTTCGAGGTCCCCTGGTCGACCAGCTACGACGAGGTTCTCGGAGACGGTGACATCGACGCGGTCCTCCTGGCTTCACCCACCCCCCTCCACGCCGACCAGCTCGAGCGAGCCGCAGCGGCGCACAAGCACATCTTCTGCGAGAAGCCGCTCTCCCTGGATCCTGCCCTGGCAGCTTCGGCCGTCAGGGCTGCGCGCGAGGCCGGCGTCAAGCTCCAGGTCGGCTTTCATCGCCGCTTCGATCCGGACTTCCGGACTGTCAGGGACCGGATCGACGATGGCAGCGTGGGGGACATCCGCTTCTTCCGGGCGACCTGTCGGGACATGCAGGCTCCGAGCCTCCAGTACCTCCAGAGCTGCGGCGGCATCTTCGCCGACGTGACCCTGCACGACTTCGATGTCGCGCGCTGGCTGGTGGGCGAGGTGTCGGAGGTCTATGCGACGGGGGCCGCCCTGTCTGATCCAGCCATCGCCGAGGTCGCGGGCGATGTCGACAACGCCGTCGTGGTGCTGCGGTTCGCGAACGGCGCGCTGGGCGTGATCGACAACAGCCGCGCCTCGGGCTACGGCTACGAGGCCTCCCTCGAGGTCATGGGTTCCCGGTCCACCGTCCGCATCGGAGCGGCGGCCCAGCGGGTGACGGGCGTCGAGACACTGGCCGGCGCATCCCGACGATCAGACATCGGCACCGACTTCGTCGGGCGCTTCGCCGAAGGCTACGTCGGAGCGGTCGCAGCGTTCGTCCGGGCTGTGGCCACGGACTCCGACCCATCGCCCACGGGGCAGGACGCCATCGCCGCCTTCGCGCTGGCGCTAGCGGCCCAGGGGTCGATGGGCACCCAGCGGCCGGTCAAGGTGGACGAACTCGCGGCGGGCGTCGGACACGAGCGTTGAGGCGCCTGCGCACACCGGCCGACCTGTCCACGTTCATCCGGAGTCGCGGACCATTCGAACTCTGCATCTGGGACTTCGATGGCGTCGTCTGCGACAGTGAGCCCTGGCAGGCTGCGTCCTATGAAACGTTGCTGTCACGCCGCGGCACCCATCCCCGAGCGGACTTCTTCGAGAGCTACGTCGGGCTCACCGAAACCGAGATCTGGGATCGACTCGATGCCCGGTATGACCTGGCTACCGACGGTCAGGCGGCCGCCCGCGAACGATCGGAGGTCCTTCGTCCCGCACTCCTGACCGAGGCGCGACCGAACTGGTTCGTGCGCCCCGCCCTCGCGGCCGTGCGGGCGACCGGCACGAGGTCAGTCATCGTCTCGTCGGGCCGACTGGACGTCATCGAACCGTATCTCGACGCTTGGAGCCTCGCCCCACTGTTCGACGCCGTTTCCGGGCAGGCTCCGGAGGTGCCGTCGAAGACAGAGCGGCTGTCGACGTGGCTCGCATCCGCTCGGGGGCGGGTGCTTCTGTTCGAGGACGTCGATGCCTACCTGGCACTGGGTTCGGCGCGCGGCGCGGTGGTCGTCGGAGTCCTTCACGGCCTGAACGCGAACTCGTGCCGATCGGCTGACGCGGTGATGATCGCTTCGCCGGAGGCGGTCGGGTCGAACTCGAGCTGACCGTCAGCCGCGCCGTGTCCCGTCGTCCCGATCCGTGCTGCCGACGAGGACCGCCAGACTCGGCAGGACGGCGCGCTGCACGGACTCCCGGGCGGCTCGGGCCACGACGGCCTCATGACTCGGGACGCCGGCCAGTCCGACGCCCTCGACTGCTAGTGAGCCCGCCGCAGCCGCGAACCGAAGCTCGGCGGCCAGACGGTCCGACCGCGAGTCGCCGAGCCCGCCGCCCGGGTACTCCCCAGGATCGCCCGACGCGACGAGGTCGGGCTCGATGGAGGCCGCCAGCAGGGCAGCGAGAAAGGTATCGCCGGCGCCGGTCGGGTCGACCTCGCCATCGGTCCGCGTGGGCAGGTAGCGGAGGACGTCATCCGCGGCGAGAGGACCGGTCGTCACGAGCAGGCCGCCACGGTCGCCCTGGGTGACCAGCAACCGGGCACCGGAATGCAGGAACCGCGCCAGCTCCGAAAGCTGCGTCGTCGCGTCCACATCGTGGTGACTGACCCCGACGAGGTCGGCCCGACGCAGCAGTCCGAGTTCGGTCGGGGGCGTGCGCTCCACCCGCTCCCCCGCCACCAGCCGACGGAGCAGGCCCTGCCAGCCGACGGCGACGATGGCGGTCCCGGGGATGGACGCGAGCCAGTCGTCGGCGATCTCGCCCGCCACGGGCGCCAGGGACCAGCCGGGCGCGTCGGTCCACGACGCGGGCAGCGCGACCGGCTCTAGCGGGACGCCCGTCCGAACGACGGTCTGGACCCGGCCGGCGGACGTCTCGAGGTTGTGGAAGACCGGACTTTCGGGCAGTTCCGCGAGCCTGAGATCCACGCCGGCGTCGCTCAGCAGGTCGAGCTCGCGTGCCGATGCAGCCTCGGCGTCCACCCCGACCAGGGCCGCCGTCCGCAGGCCCAGCCTCGCGGTCGTGAGCGCGGCGTACGTCACCCCACCGCCCAGGCGCCAGCCTCGTCGGTCTCCCGATGCGATATCTCGGGCTGCCGACCCGATGTGAAGGACCTGGATCGCGGGTCGGACCATGACACCTCCGCCGGTATACTGCCCCACCCATCGCACGAGGATCTGACGGCCGTGTTCTTCTACGAACTCCACGAAGGCGACGACAACGTCTACTCCGACGTCCTCGTCGTGAGCGAGTCCGAATGGGAGCCCGATGAGTTCTTCGAGCTCGTCCAGCGGATCCGGCGGGACGTCAAGGACATCTATCACCAGGACACCCTGAGCGAGGCCATCGCGCAGGTCCTGGAGCGGGATCACGGCTTCGTCTTCGTCAGTGACGAATCGCTCGCCGCGGCGGTCAATATCTCGGTCGTCGAGGAGGAGAACTTTCTGGTCGATCTCGAGGTCGACTTGCCGGACGATGACGATGACGATGACGATGAGGACGAGCAGCGATCGACCCAGGACTACCGCTCCATCCTGGCCGATCTCGACCTCGACGGAGACAGCGACACGCCGCGGCCACATTGACCCCCACGCTATCAGCGACTGAAGAGGATCTCCAGGACGTCCCCGTCACGGACCCTGTAGGTCTTGCCTTCGGAGCGCAGCCGGCCGGCCTTGCGCGCCTCGGCCATCGAGCCGAGCGTGAGGAGGTCGTCGTAGGCCACGGTCTCGGCCCGGATAAAGCCCTTGGCGAGATCGGAGTGGATGGCCCCCGCGGCGTCGACCGCGGTCGAACCGTCCGCGATCGGCCAAGCCCGGACCTCGTCCGGCCCCGCGGTCAGGAACGAGACGAGACCGAGCAGGCGGTAGGACAGGGCGATGACCCGGTCCAGGCTGGACCCGGCAACGCCGAGCTCCTCCATGAACACGGCCGCTTCCTCGGGTTCGAGCTCGCCCAGCTCCATCTCGATCCGCGCCGAGAGGGCGTCGACTAGCGCACGCTGGTGCCCGTATCCGGCGCTGACCGTGGCCACCAGGTCCGGTGCCCCCGCCAGTTCCGCCTCGCCCACGTTGATCAGCACGAGAACGGGCTTCTCGGAGAGGAAACGGAACCCGCGCATGGCCTTCGCCTCGTCCGCATCGAGGTCAAGGTCACGGATCGGGGTGCCCGCCTCCAGGGCCTGGTGGATCCGGCGCAGGACGACGTCTTCGCGCTCGGCAGCCTCGCGCTCCGCCTGCGTCCCGTGGCGGCCGCTGCCCTTCAGGCGCTCCAGCCGGCGTTCGGTCATCGCAAGATCCGCCAGCAGGAACTCGAGGTCCAGCTGCTCGAGATCGCGGGCGGGGTCGACGCTCCCGGCCGGATGCGGGTTGGCAGGGTCCTCGAAGGCGCGCACGACGTGGAGCAGGGCATCGGAGTCTCGCAGGCGGGCCAGGTGGTCGGCCGGCAGTTCCTCCGTGCCGATCCGACCCTCGCTCGAGGCCGGGGGGGCCGGCAAGTCCACGTAGGTCACGTCGGCCTGGATGATCTTCTTCGGCTTGAAGATGGCGGCCAGCCGGTCCAGCCGCTCATCGGGGACCTTGACCACGCCCACATTGAGGGTCACCCCACCGTAGCCGCCGGTCTCGGCGTGTCCACGGGTCAGGGTGTTGAAGACGGTCGTCTTGCCCGAACCGGCAAGTCCGACGATGGCAGTCTGCACAGGCCCGATCGTAGCGGCGCGGGCGCCGGGGCGTCGGCGACGGTCAGGCGATGCTCAATAGCCGGCCGTCGGGTCGACCACGTTGACCAACGGTTCACCCCTGGAGAACTGGCGCAGGTTCTCGCAGAACAGCTCGATACTGCGGTCGAGGACGCGTCCGCTGGACCACGCGGTATGGGGGGTCACGATGACGTTGTCGAGATCGTAGAACGGCGATTTCCCGGCAAGGGGTTCATCGCGGAAGGTGTCCAGCACGGCTCCGCCGAGCGGCCCGTCCGTCAGCGCGCGCAGCAGGGCTCGCTCATCGATCAGCCGGCCCCGGGCGACGTTGATGAGCCACGCACCGGGCTTGATCTGTGCCAACGTGTCGTCGTTGATCATCTCCTGGGTTTCCGGCGTGAGGGGCGCGGCGAGCACGACGAAGTCCGATTCGGCCAGCAACTCGGGCAACGTTTCGGGTCCCCCGACGCGATGGAGGCGCGCCTCGTCCGACCTTTCCTCGTTGTCTGCGGTGGCGTCGCTCCGGCGGCGGACGGCGACGACCCGACAGCCGAACGCGAGGGCCAGGTCCGCCACGGCCTGGCCGATCGACCCGAGACCGACGATGCCGACCGTGACGTCGCGCAGTTCGGCGCCTTCCAGCGGCTGCCAGGTTCGCTCTCGCTGCAGCTCCAGGAGCTGGGGCAGCCGGCGACTGACCGCGAGGATCATCATCAGGACGTATTCGGCGATCGGTCGACTGAACACGCCCCGGGCGTTGGTCACGATCAGGCCCCGCTCCAGCGCCGCCGGCGTCAGCGCCCGTTCGACTCCTGAAGTCGCCGAGTGCACCCACGCGAGTCGCGGTGCCCGCGCCAGCAGTCGGTCGAACGCATCGGAGCTGAGCCAGCCGCGCAGCATCACTTCGACGTCGTCCATCGGGCCGTCCGCGAGGCCCTCCACGGAGACCGTCACGAGGCGTGCCCCGGGGGCTGCGGCCCGGATCCGCTCCAGGTCTCGCGAGCGAAAGCGAGCCGACAGGATCGGGCTGAGGGCGATGGCCGTCGGCGCTCCGCCGGGTCCACTCCCCGGCCCAGCGGCCCGGGTCGGCGGCGGCGTGCCGGTCACGCGGTCGGCTCCGGCGTGCCGTCCAGGACCCGGCTGATCCAGCGCTCGGGCGCCTCGATCTCCCCGTCACGCGGCAGGCTGTCCGGCCCTTGCCAGAGGCGCGCCAGGACCGCCGGTCCGCGCGCATCGGCGATGCTCCGCACGAAGATCTCGCCCTTCTTGTACTGCTCCATCTTGAGATCCATGCCGGTCAGCCGGAGCATCGCCCGCTCGAACGGCGTCCGTCTGGCCCGCCGTTCATGGAACCGGGCGCTGATCCGGGCCACGCCCGGGACGAGCTCCCGGCCGACCTCGTCCATGACGTAGTCGCTGAACCCCTCGAGCAGGCTCATCACGGCCTGGGTCTCGCGGAACAGGCGGCGCTGCTCATCGCCCATCAGGCGTTCCATCCAGTGCCCCCCGCCGCCCTCGCCACGCAGCGCCCGGCCGAGCCCGCGGATCGCGTCCCGACCCATCCCCCGGGCGTCGCTGCCGAAGAGCGTCAGCTGGCGCTCAAGGCGCTCGGCGAGGTACGGACGGAGCCACGGGTGCGCCTCGAACTCGAAGGCGTGGGTGGTCTCGTGCAACGCGATCCAGGTCCGAAACGGGCCCAGCGGCAGGCCGAGGCTGCGTGCCGTCTGCCGGATGTTCTCCTCGACGAACAGCAGGCGTCCGGGTGTCGCTTCAGCGGACAGCAGGGCCAGGTCGTACTGGCCCAGCACCCGCTGGCCGAGGAAGCCGAGCAGCAGGCTGAGCTGGCGGGTCGTGATCCAGCGATTGGCCAGCGCGACCGCCGCCGACCCAAGGCCGGCGCGGGTCGGCATCACCTGCTCGAGCAGGTCCTTCTCTAGCTTGTCGATGAGCGAGGCGAACGAGGCCGTGTTGGCCGCGACCCAGCCGGCGCGATCCACCACCTCGGACCGCTCCACGACGCCCGGCAGGTCCGTGCCCAGGGCTCGGGACAGCGCCGGCACGATGCGGGCCATCGCCTCGCGGTATGCCGGCTCGGTAGCTCGGAGTGCTTCCGGCGAGAGCGTGCCCGGGGCCTTCGCCAGGCGCTCGATCGCGAGTCGCTCGACGGCCGGCCAGTCCACCAGCCCCTGCCGGGCGGACCGCTCCATCCGACGCCCGACAAGGGTCGCCGCTGCACCCAGGGCGGATCCCACGAGGATCCCCGCCTGCCAGGCTCGGGCGTCCCGGCTCATGCCGTCGGGACCCCGAGTTCGATCGATCCGACGGACGGGAAGGCGGCCCCGAACAGACGCGCCGCGAGCCCCGCGAACCGCTCCGGGTCCCCGCTCGTCAGCTGGCGATGCGTGACCGGGGCCGTGGTTTCATCCGGCCGCTCGTGACCGACGGCACCGGCATCGGCCGCGGTGCCCCGGGTCGTGCCGGGAGCCTCCAGGCCGTTGACCGCCAGCAGCTCGGCCAGTGCGGACGACGTGGCCGTGGCCGAGTCCACGATCGCGATACGGTCGCCGACCAGCCGCGCGATGAGCGGCCGCAGCAGCGGGTAATGGGTGCAACCCAACAGGAGCGTATCGATGGTCGCGCCGGGCGGGCGCGGGAAGATCGATTCCCCGTCCGCGTCGCGTTCGCCCAGCAGGGGCGCCAGCGCCTCGGCCACGGCCGCCTCGGCCAGCGGACCGGACAGCTCACCCGACTCGACCAGCGGGACGAGCGTCGGCGTCGCGTGCTCGTACACCTCGACGGCCGGGTTCTCGTCCTTGATCGCCCCGAAGTAGGCATGCGACCGGATCGTCGCGGGCGTGGCGATCACCCCCACCCGGCGGACCCGGGTCGCGAGCGCCGCGGCCGACGCACCCGGACGGATGACGCCCAGGACGGGCAGGTCGTACCGTCGCCGAAAGGCGTCGATCCCGACCGCCGTGGACGTGTTGCAGGCCACGACCAGCGCCTTGACGTCGCGCTCCACCAGCGCGTCGAGGCACTGGGTCGAGAAGTCGAGGACCTCCTGGTCCGATCGCACGCCGTACGGAGCCCGGCCGTTGTCGCCGAGGTAGACCGTCGACTCGTTCGGGCTCCGGCGCATCACCTCGCGCAGGACGGTCAGCCCACCGACCCCCGAGTCGAAGACACCGATCGGACGCGAGTCGGACACGCGACCCCTACCGCCGACCTGCGCCGACCGGGACCTGCGCAGCGCCAATGAGCTCGGCGGCGACCCGGGCGATATCCAGGCTGATGGGAGCAGCCGGGTCGGCCAGCACGAATGGCACGCCATCGTTATTCGAGCGCACGACCAGCTCGCCGCCCGACACCACGCGATGCTCCGGGATGCGGCCGAGCGCCCGGTGCAGGTCGTCGGGCTCGATGCCGCCTGGGTTGTCGGCGCGGTTGACCAGGTAGCGGACCTTCGAGGCCGGATAGCCGATGGATCGAAAGGTGTCCGCCATGGCGATCGTGTTGTGGATCGTCGTGGAGTCGTAGGTCACGATCTCGATGATCGTGTCGCTCGCGTCGAGGAAGGCCAGGTTGACATCGCTGATGATGGCCGACATGTCGATCACGATCGTCTGGTAGACCCGGCGCAGCAGGGACAGGATCTTGTCTACGTCGCGGGCCGTGACCATCTCGGCCATCTCGATCCGGGGTGGGGCCAGCAGGATGTCGATCCCGGACGGATCCCGCCACAGGACATCGGACAGGTCCGACTCGGCGATCCGGTCCGTCGGCAGGTCCAGGATGGACGGCGCGTCGTTGGGGACCTTGAGAAACGAGCGCAGGTCGCCGAACTGGAGGCTGCCGTCGATCAGGACGGTCTTCTGCCCCAGCTGGCCCAGGGCCACGGCGAGGTTGAAGGCGATCGTCGTCCTGCCCACACCGCCCTTGGGCGCGAACATCGAGAGGACGCGGGCGGCGGCGACGTCCGAACTTGCCGCGAACTCCTTGCGCACAGCCGCGATCCGCGACATCAGTCGAACCCGGAAAAGGGCATCGTCAGGACCCCGTGGACGCCCTGGGTCGGGTCCAACGCGATGGGGTTCTGGGGCACGGTCAGGACGATGACCGGCACGCCCAGATGAGCCGCCTGGATCTGCTGGATGAGCTGCGGTCCCTTGATCCGGCCCTGGAGCAGCGCGTCGACGAGGATGACGTCCGGGCGGAGCTGACCGATCTGGGCGAGCGCCTTGCCTCCGTCGGTCAGGACGTCGAGGACCTTGACCTGCGACTGCGCGTTGAGGAGGCCGCGGATGTACTGGGCGACCTGCGGCACGTCTTCGACGATGAGCAGGCGGGTCTGGTCGCTACTCGCCATGGGCCTCGACCATACCACGGGGCCTCATGGCCGCTCCGCCACGAGCACGGCTCGCTCATCGCCCGGGCCCAGTGGCGAGAGGTCGTAGCCGCCGGCCATCAGCTCGACGCGCAGGCCGGCATCCTCGGCAAACCCGGCCAATTCGTCCGCGCCGAGCAGGCGCAGGCGGTCGTGCCGGATCCACCGCGCCGGGGCCGTTCCCTGCCGACCGGCCTCGTAGATCGCCGTCAGCGTGATCGTGCCGCTGGCGGCATCGTGTTGGGCGGAGCCAGCCTTGGTCACCACGTCGCCAGACTCGGGATCGGTCCGTGGCCATTCGAGGATCACCCGACCGTCGAACCGGGCGAGGTCGTCGGCGTCCGGGAGCCACACGTCGACGACGGCCAGACCGCCCGGGGCGAGGTGCCGGGCCAGGGTGACCAGCGCCTCCCGCTGGGCGGACCGGCCGCCCAGCAGCAGGATGGAATTGAGCGCGATGAACGCCAGCGCAAAGCGGCCGGCATCAGGCAGCGTCAGGCCGAGAAGATCGGCTTCGACGAACGCCAGGCGGCCCGGCGGGATGGACGCGGTCCCGGCTCGCTGTCGGGCCCGATCCAGCATCGCGCCGTCGATGTCGACCGCGGTGACCGGATGCCCGGCGGCGGCGAGGGGAACCGCGAGACGGCCGCTGCCGGCCGCGAGTTCCAGGACAGCACCGTCCGCGCGAGACGCCATGGCGAGATACAGGTCGAGATCGCCGGGATCGTCCTGGAGGTCCAGGTCGTACAGCCGGGCGAGGGCGGCTGCGGTCGCAGCGTCGGGCCGATCGAGCATCGGTTGCGATGCTAGCCGCTTTGGCGATCCCCGATGGGCGCATCGACGTTCGCGATCCCGTCCCAGCGGACGGACCTACCGTCGCGGCGTCGAACGGCCAGGGCGCTGATCGCCTCCAGGGCCGCCCGATTGGCCGCCATCGCGGTCGTTTCGGCATGGTCGTACGGCGGCGAGACCTCGACGATGTCCATGCCGGCAAGCTCCACCGCACCGACGATCTGACGGATCGCCCTCAGCACCTCGCGGGTGAGCATCCCGCCGGGCTCCGGCGTGCCCGTTCCGGGCGCCAGGCCCGGATCGATGACATCGATGTCCAGGCTCAGGTAGATGAGATCGGGGCCGTCCAGCGCTTCTTCGATCGCCTGGGCGATGACGGGCTCCGCACCGCGCTCCTCGATCTCTCGCATGAAGTGGTAGCGCAGGCCGTGGGCCTTCATCCACTCGAACGTCTCGACCGGTGGCCAGTAGCCGCGCAGGCCGACCTGCACGAAGTTCTTGCCCTGGACCGCGCCGGACTCGATCAGGCGACGCATCGGGGTCCCGTGGCCGGCCAGGACGCCCCAGTCGTCGTTGGCGGTGTCCGCGTGCGCGTCGAAATGGACGATCCCGACGCTGCCCGGACGGCGGACCTCGGCGATGGCCGTGGCGCTCGGCCAGGTGATCGAGTGATCGCCGCCCAGGACGATCGGGATGGCCCCGGTCTCGGCCACCTCGCGGACCTTGCGATAGATCAGGGCATGGGCGCGATCGATCCACGCGGGCACGATGTTGGCGTCGCCGGCGTCGACCACCGTCAGCACCTCGAACGGCTCGACGTCGAGCTGGAGCGAGTTGATCGAGCCCGAGGTGTACTGGGCCTGACGGATGGCACGCGGACCGAACCGAGCACCGGAGCGGTGACTCACCGCATCGTCGAACGGCGCGCCGATGATCGCCACATCGACCTGCCGGGCCCGGAGCTCGGCTGGGTCCGTGACCCACGGCAGCTTCATGAAACTGACCGGGCCGACGTAGGTCGGCAGGTCGAAGTCGTCGTACGTCTCGTACGGGCGATCCCAGCCGTTGGCGGCCGCGAAACCGCCGTCGTTGGGGTCGTGGGGGCGCTCAGCCACGGGTTCCTCCGGAGACGGGCGCGACCGACGAGTGGTCGCGGTGAGGATCAGTCCGTCTCGCTGGGGGCGCCGCCGGTTCGAAGTCTGCCGTCCAGCGGGGCGCGCCGGGGTCATCGTAGCACCGCCACTCCGTCTGTCACTAGGCGCGAAACGCCGTCCACGCGGCCTCGACCAGTTCGGGATCCAGGAACAGGTCGACGGCGGTCTGGGCGATCAGCGTGGCGGCCAGCAGGGTCGTTGTGTCCGCGCGTGGCGTGACGGCCGCGTCCCGGAACTCGAGGGAGTGGCCGGCGACCCCTTCATCACAGATCGCGAGGTCCGGGTGGATGGCCGGGCAGACCCAGCTGACATTCGCCATGTCCGTGCTGCCGGCATTGGGATCGTCGCCCATATCGTCCACGCCGTAGGCCGCCATGTTGGTCCGGAACCGATCGACGAGGACCGGGTTGTTGCGCATCGTCGTGGCGAATCCGGAATAGGTCACCTCGACGGTCGTGCCGGTCGCGAGCGCGGCCGCCTGGGCCATCTCGGTGAATCGAACCTTCATCGCGGCGTAGTCGGCGTGGTCGTCGCTGCGCACCATGAACCACGCGCTGGCCCGGTCCGGGATGATGTTGGCGGCCGTGCCGCCTTCACGGATGATGCCGTGGACTCGCGCGGTCGGGCGCAGTTGCTGGCGCCACAGGCCGACGGCATTGAACAGGAGGATGAGCGCGTCGAGGGCATTCCGCCCCTTCCACGGGTCGGACGACGCGTGGGCCTGCGATCCGCTGAAGACGACGTCCACGTCCTCGGACGCGAGCGGGTGGGTCTCGACGTGGTTGCGATCGCACGGATGGAAGAGCAGGGCCGCATCGATCCCTTCGAACAGGCCGTCGTCGATCATGATCTGCTTGCCGCTCCCGCGCTCCTCTGCGGGCGTCCCGAAGAAGACGATCTCGCCCGGCAGCTCGTCTGCGATGGCGGCCAGCGCGATCGCAGCACCGACGCCGGATGCGGCCATCGTGTTGTGGCCACAGCCGTGGCCCAGGCCCGGAAGCGCGTCGTACTCGGCAAGGATGCCGATCCGTGGCTTCGCGCCATCTCGACCGCCGCGGCGGACGGCCCGGATGGCGGTGGCCAGGCTGCCGGCTGGGTGCTCGACCTCGAACCCATGGGCGCGCAGGCTCTCAGCCACCCAGGTCGCGGCCTGGTGCTCCTCGAAGGCCGGCTCGGGATGGGCGTGGATCCGGTGCGATAACGCGAGGATCTCGGCGCGGGCGCCATCCACCGCAGTGGCGACCCGTTGCTTGGTCTCGATATGTGGGGCGGCCGGACGAATGGCATCGAGCTCGAGCATGAGACCTCCAGGTGGACGGATGGACAAGCGGCGATCGAGCGCCGGCGCTCAGCGCTCGGCCGAAAGGGTCGCCTCGGCGACGACAGCAAGCGCCACGATGAACAGGGCGATCGGCAGCTCCAGGGCAGCCTGCAGGCGCAGCACGATGAACACCGCCACGATCAGGCCCATCCATGCGCCTCGACGCGCCGCGCGCATCCAGTCGCCCTGGTACGCGATCCGTCGATGACGACCGAACGTCGCGAGCCAGAAGATCGGCACGGTCGTCAGGCCGACCGCCAGGCCGATGAGAGCGGCACCGACGACGCCTGCCGCGGGTTCCTCGATCGGATCACGGGTCGAGACGACGAGCCCGACGAGCAGCCAGACGACCGCGCTCGCCCCGAACACGGCCAGGTTGAAGAGTCGGTCGCGGGCCTCCATCAGACCAGCGAGTCTAGGGTGTCCGGACGTGACTGGTCCGCCGCCGATGGAGTGCCTCAGCGGGCCGCGCTCGAAGGACAGATATCCCGATATGGACACCAGCTGCAGGCCTGCGGGTCCGGCGTCGGGGCGTGGTTGCGCGCGCGAATGCCGGCGGCAGCCGTGGCGACCTTGTGGCGCGCCTTGGCCAACCGCTTGGCATCGACGTCCACCTTGCCGACGAGACCCGAGTCCAGGAAGTGCATCGCCAGCGCGTCCGGCAACCGCCCGGTCATCGCCTCGTAACCCATCGCGTAGATCTGCAGCTGGAGCGATTCACGGGCCCGCTGCCGGGCCTTCACCGGGTCCCGCACGTCGGACGACTTGTAGTCCGTGATCGTCACGCGTTCGCGGCCAAGCATGCCGAGCGTCGGGCTGATGATGTCGGCGCTGGGCGGCGGGGCGTTTTCCGGCGCTCCCTCGTCCGCGGGGCCGGCGGCCGCGGCGGGCTCCACGTCCACCCGGTCCCAACGGCCCCGCACCCGATCGCCGTCGAGCATGAAGCTGAATTCGCGCTCGACGTAGGTCGGGATGACGGCGCCCGGTCGGAGCTGCGCCTCGCGGAACCGATGCAGGGCGGCCTTGCCCGCCGCGAGACGCCCTTCCTCGTGTTCGCGACTGACGAACCCCTCGTTGGACCAGGCCGCTTCGAGCACGTCGTCGAGTTCCTGTTCGCTCATCACGTCCCCCCGGGCATGACGCTGGTGGAACAGCTGGACCGCCTTGTGCATCGCCGATCCGTAGATGAGCGCGTGGTGTGGCGAGAGGGGCACCCGCAGCACGTGGGCGTACTTGTACTTGAGCGGGCAGGTCAGGTAATCGTCCACCTGGTAGAAGCTCAGGGAGAGCGGCTCCGTGATCGGCCCGCGCGGAGCATCCACCGGGTCTGAGGGCCGCGCAAAGGCCGCCAGGCGGCTCGCTGGCGCGGCAGACGCGATATCGGCGTCAGCGCCGGCCGCGACCCTGGGCAGGTCCAACGCCTCCAGCACGAACGGCGAGATGCGCCTGGCCCGCGAACCGCCGTAATCGGCTGCGTGAGACAGGATCAGTTCATCCCGAGCCCGGGTCACGGCCACGTAGAACAACCGACGCTCCTCCGCCAGCGCCCGCTCGGGCGTGACCGGTTCGCCCCGCCCCAATCCCGCCGGCAGGGCCAGGGTCTCGGCCCGGCCGTTGCCCGGGAAGCGCCCCGCGACGAGCCCCGGCAGAAAGACGGTATCGAACTCGAGACCCTTGGCCTGGTGGACGGTCAGGACGGCGACCGCGTCCGCATGTGGGTCCAGGTCCGCCGTGGCCGGGTCATCGCCCGCATCGATGAGGGTCTGGAGATGCCGGGCGACGAACACCGCCCGATCGTCGGCCAGCAAGGCTGATTTCGCTCGGATGACGTCGAAGAAGCGGGCCACGTTGGCGAGGCGGTCCTCCGCTCCCGAGGCGGGCGAAGCCGCGAGGCGACCCAGCAGCCCGCTATCGCGAAGGAACGCGTAGAGGACCTCTCCGGCCGGCCGCTCGTGCGCCATGTGGCTATACCGGGCGAGGTCCGTGACGAGACGGTGGACCGCCTGGCGCGAGACCGGGGACACGCGCAGGATCCCGGGCTGCCGATCGAGTTCCTCGAGGGTCGCCCAGACCGAGCGGTTCCGGCGCCGGGCGATGTTCACGATCGAGGTCAGGTCCTCGCCCCCGAGGCCGTACGTGTCCGAGGTGGCCAGGGCATAGAGGTCCACGCTCGAGTCGAGGTCCGCGATGCAGCGCAGGAAGGCCATCAGGACGCGCACCTCCGGACGGGCGTACAGCCCGGACGAGCCGGAGAACCGCCACGGCAGGCCCGCCACGTTGAGGGCTCGGAGGATCGGGTCCGCATGACCATTGGCCCGAACGAGCACCGCGTGGTCGCGCGGGCGCGCTCCGGCCGCCACCCGCCGGGCGATCTCCGCGGCGATCCAGTCCGCCTCCTCGGGGCCGGTCGCGAAGGCTTCCAGGCGGACCGGCGCCGCCGTCCGGTCCTGGCGAACCGCGCGAAGCCGCTTCGAGATCCCGGTCCGGACCTCCAGGCGGTCCGGGTCGTTGAACCGGATCGATCGGTACGAAGCATCCAGGATCGGGGCCAGGGAACGGTAGTTTCGGCGCAGGACGATAGCCCGGGCGCCGGGATGGCGCGCCTCGAAGTCCAGGATGTTGTCGATCGCGGCTCCCCGGAACGCGTAGATCGCCTGATCGTCGTCGCCGACGACGGTGATGTTGCGATGCGGCTCGGCCAGCAGGCCGACCAGTTCCGCCTGGGCCCGGTTGGTGTCCTGGAACTCGTCCACCAGCACGTACCTGAACCTCCCGGCAACGGCCGCCCGGACCGCCGCCGAGCCGCGAACGAGGCGCAGGGCGAGAGCGACCTGGTCCCCGAAATCGATGCTTCCGTTCTCCGCCAGCAGGCGTTGGTAGGTGGCATAGGCGCGGGCCAGTTCCGATTGCCGACGCGCTTCGTCGGCCAGCGCATCGGCGGCCTCCCGGACGACCGCCGCCGCTGCACCGCCGCCCTCCCCCACGGCCTCCCCGACCTGCGCCGCCTCCGCCGCAACCCGGGCGGCGTGCTCCAGGTAGGTTTCCGGACTCACGTCCTCGTCCTTGCAGCGGCTGAACAGGGTCGCCAGCGCGGCCAGGAAGCGGGTCGGGTCACCCAGCGGTCGATAGAGATCCAGCTCGAATTCGTACAGGTGTTCGCGCAGGAAGATGACGACCTCGGCACGTGACAGGACGCGCACATCGGGTGGCAGGCCGAGCTCCAGGGCGAACTCCCGGATGATCCGGTCGCCGAAGGCGTGGAACGTGGAGATCGACGTGTCCGTGTAGCCGTACGGCACGAGCTGGTCCACCCGGACCGCCATCTCGTCCGCGGCCTTGTCCGTGAACGTCAGGGCGAGGATCTCCGACGGCCGCGCTCGGCGGCTGGCGATCAACCATGCGATCCTGCGGGTGATGACCTGGGTCTTGCCGGTACCGGCGCCGGCGATGACCAGCAAGGCTCCGGCCCCGTGCGTGACCGCGCGCAGCTGATCCGGGTTCAGCCCTCCGAGGAGCGCCTTCATCCCGACTGGTCCACCGGTATGGCGAGCGGCGGGATCCATGACCGGAACCAACTCGCGCCAGGCGGGGATCTGCTCGAGCGGCGACGGCTCGCGCCGGCGAGTCGTCAGTCGGGAACGGGTCATCGCGACGGATGCCACGGGCGGGACGATGGGGGCCATGACCGGACCATCCTCGACCCTCGTGACAGCTAGGGTGTCAGGCTGTCGCCTGCTGCAGTGCCCGCGTCTCCTCGTCGGACAGCGCCGTGTCGGCCCGACCGCCGGTGATCACCTTGGCGAACACCCGCGTGCCCGAGCGAGCGTGCAGGCTGGACAGGACCCAACCGTTGCCGTCCGCGTCCAGCAGGGCCAGTGCGAAGCTCTGATTGCCGCCGGTCTCCTCGAACGGGTTGAACCGGATCAGGCCGATCCGCTGGAAGGCCCCCCGACCGACCCGTTCCAGCTCTTCCGTGCGGGCCCGGACCTCGTCCAGGTGGCGGGACACCTCGAACACCTTGTCCAGGTGCGCATCGAGGACCCGTTCGAGGCTGCCACCCTCCGCGCCTCGGGTCAGGCCCCCCAGCCGCGTATCCACTCGGGAGAGCCGCCGAGCCACGCTCGTGAGCGCGATCGACAGCGCGATGACGAGGATCGCAAGGCCCAGGACGATGGCCCCGAGGTACGGCTGGATGGCAGCGTTGAGATCGATCGGATCGTCCTCCAGGCGGAGGCGCGAGTCTAGCAGGAGGTCCTGCACTGCCACGCATACGAGTGCGCCCATCGGCCGGCCGCGCCGAACCGCCGCCGACCTGACCACGACCGTCTGCCGGCGACCGGTGTATCCTCTGCCGCTGGCGGCTCCGTCCGCCGTGCTCGGCCTGTCACGCCGGCATCGAACGACGCTACAGAGGCTTCCCGACCCGATGGCCAAGCGCGCACGAGGCACCACCACGCGTCCCGGCCAGCGCGCGCCGCTCCAGCGGACGGGCACCAGGCCCGCGCCTAGCACCCGTCCCACGCCGAGCACCAGGACCGGTTCGGTCACGCCCACCGACGCATCGTCGAGCGCACCCGTCAAGGCCCCACGACCCGCGACCCTGACCGCCGAAGAGGAAGCCAGGGCCGCGGAGCTCGAGGCAGCGATCATGGCCGAGGAACGGGCCGCGGAGGCAGGCGTTCGCAAGAACCGCGATCGAAATCGGCGCAGCCCGACGACGGCCCCGGAGTCGGCCCGCCCGGGCAGCCTCGCCCTGCAGGCCACGGACGAGTACGCCTACGTCGCCCGCGACGTCCGACGCATCGGCCTCGTGGGTGGCTCGCTCCTCATGTTCCTGTTCGGCCTGTGGGTCGTGATGCAGGCAACAGGCTTGGGCCGGATCTGACCGATCCTGCGGCGTAACGCGCCGGCGAGCGACGCACCGCCGCTGGCGACCCGACCGCCCCGCGCTACCATCGGCCCATGCCCACCGCCCGACGACCCCAGGGCGCCCGCCCCGAAGCCCTCTTCCAGCCACCGCCCGAGCGACAGCCGCTGGCCGCCCGCATGCGACCGCGCACCCTGGACGAATACGTGGGGCAGGAGCACCTGGTCGGTGAGCGGGGTCCGCTCCGTCGCGGGATCGCCCGCGGCCATCTCGCATCGCTCCTGCTGTGGGGTCCGCCCGGCACCGGCAAGACGAGCCTGGCCCGACTGCTGGCTGGCGAGGTCGGTGCCCATTTCTCGACGATCTCGGCGGTCATGGCGGGTGTCGCGGAGGTGCGCTCGCTGATCGCCGAGGCGCAGGAT
>JACCVB010000018.1 GCA_013698385.1 Chloroflexota bacterium | reverse complement strand
CAGACCAACCACGCCAACGGTGTCGCCGGGTACGCGCCGCCGTCGACCATCCTGCTGGCCGCCGGTAACGACGCCGGGAAGACGTTGCTCCAGACCGTCGCCCTGCTGCGATCGGAGCCGAGCCTCGCGGAGGGGATCCAGAGCGTGGAGCAGGCCGCCGGGATCCTCGGCGGCCTGGACGGCCTGCTGTCCTGGATGGGCGACACGGGCCTGGTCCTGGCCACGGCCGGCGAGAGCGTCGAGGGCGGACTCGTGTCCATCCCGGCGGATGCGGCGAGGGCCCGCCAACTGTTGACCACGATCCGGACCTTCGCCTCGCTCGGTGGCGCCCAGCAGGGCATCACCGTCCGTGACGAGGAGTACGCCGGGACGACGATCACGACCATCGATCTCGGCCCCGCCCAGAACCTCCTCGGCATGGCCGCGGCGCTGGCCGGTGGTGCGCTCCCAGGCGGGCTCCCCGCTGAGGCGCTGCCAGCGGGCGACGTCGAGATCGCCTACGCGGCTACGGAAGGGGTCGTCGTCATCGGCAGCGGACCCGCCTTCGTCAAACACGTCCTGGACGCCGGCGCCGGTGCCTCGCTGGCCGACGACGCGCGCTTCGCGGGCCTCGTCAAGCGTGTGGGTGCCGAACACACCGGCCTGAGCTTCATCGACATCGCCGCGATCCGCTCGATGGTCAAAGGCTTCCTGGCACTCGCTCCGGCCGAGCAACGCTCGGAATACGAGTCATCGATCAAGCCGTTCCTGGTTCCGTTCGATGCCCTCGTCGGCGCGGCCGTCAGCGGCCCCATCGATCAGCAACACCTCATCGTCACCGTCAAGTAGGAGGAAGATCCAGACCATGGCAGTCCGCATCCGGTTGACGCGCGTCGGCGCGAAGAAGCAACCGACCTATCGCGTCGTCGTCGCCGACGCTCGAAGCGCCCGCGACAGCCGAGCCATCGAGACGCTCGGTCATTACAACCCACGGACGGATCCGATCGAATTCAAGGTCGACGAGGAGAAGGCCAGGGCCTGGCTTGCCCAGGGCGCGCAGCCCTCGGAGACCGTCGTCCGCCTGTTCAAGGCAGCCGGCATCCTGCCGGCCGGCAAGTAGGGGATCACGATGGCAGCCAAGGAACTCGTGGAATACGTCGCGAAGTCGCTCGTCGATGATCCCGACGCAGTCACGGTGGAAGTCGTCGTGGAAGACGGCGCGACGGTCATCGAACTGCATGTCGCAGAAGACGACATGGGCAAGGTGATCGGGCGCAACGGCAGCGTCGCCAAGGCCCTCCGAACCCTGCTCAAGGTCACCGCCGCCCGCGACGGGGAGTCGATCCAACTCGAGATCGTCTGACCGAAGCTCATCTCGACATGGATGACGCCGCACCGAACGCGCCCGCGTCGGAACGGCTCGTGGTCGCCCTCGTGCGGGGCGTCCATGGGCTGCACGGCGCCGTCCGGATCGAGATCCTGACGGATCGCGCCGACGCCCGGTTCGTGCCGGGTGCCGTCCTTCATCGGGAGGGATCTGACGAGGCGCTCACGATCGCCTCGGCCGAAGCGGTCGCCGACGGTCCGGGCTGGCGCGTGCGCTTCGCCGAGATCACGGGCCGCGACGCAGCCGATACGCTCCGGGGCGCGTACCTGGAGACCGTGACCCGCCCGGACGCGGACCTTGCCCGCGGCGAGTTCTACTGGCACGAGGTCGTCGGCGTCACGGTCAGCGGCGTGGACGGCACGGTGCTGGGCACGGTCCAGGACATCTATCGCGTCGCGGAGAACGAGGTCTTCGTGGTCGGTGGCGGGGCGTACGGCACGTTCGACGTACCCGGGGTGCGCGCGTTCATCCGGGTCTTCGCGCCGCGCCGGGGCGAGATCGTGGTGGACGCCGAGGCGCTCGATCTCCAGCCGGCCCGGGCTCGCTCGACGGACCCCGACCGACCGCGCGCTCCCCGCCGCCGATCGCGCCGAGGCAAGGCCGCCGGTGCTGGACCGACGCCAGAACCATGACCCTCGAGATCGATGTCCTGACCCTCTTCCCGGCGATGATCGAGGGGCCCCTCGCCCAGAGCATCCCGGGCCGGATCCAGGAGCAGGGCCTCGCCCTGATCCGGGTCCACGACCTGCGCGAGTTCGGCATTGGCCGACACCGCGCCGTGGATGACACGCCGTACGGCGGGGGAGCGGGCATGATCCTGCGTCCAGAGCCGGTCGTGGCCGCAATCGAGGGCCTGCGTCGCCCGGATTCGCTCGTCATCCTGCTCGACCCGGTCGGTGAGGTGTTTCGCCAGGCGCGCGCGGTGGACCTGGTGCAGCGGTCTCACCTCGTCTTCGTCTGCCCCCGGTACGAAGGCGTGGACGAGCGGATCCGGGCCTTCGTGGACCTCGAGCTCTCGATCGGCGATTACGTGCTGACCGGAGGGGAGCTGCCCGCGCTCGTCGTCATCGACGCCGTCATCCGGCTGCTGCCGGGGGCGATCGATGCCCAGTCCACGGCTGAGGAGTCGTTCACCGGTGGGCTGCTGGAGTACCCGCAGTACACCCGGCCACCCGTCTTTCGGGAGATGTCGGTGCCGGCCGTCCTCAGTTCGGGCGATCACGGGGCGGTCGCGCGGTGGCGCGCGACGGAGTCGCTGGCACGGACGCGCCAGCGGCGACCGGACCTGCTGCTGCCGCCGGAGGTCGCACCTCGCGAGGGCGACTGACCTCGTGCTATACTCCGCCGCCGACCGCCCGGATCGCGGTCCTCTCCCGAACCCCCTTCGCAGCATGGCTGCCCAGCTGAGTCAGGAACGCCGCGTGCACGTGCTCGACGAGATCGTCCAGGACCAACTCCGCTCCGATCTTCCGGAGCTCGCCCCCGGTGACACCGTCAAGGTGTCGGCCAAGGTCGTCGAAGGGAACCGCGAGCGGATCCAGGTCTTCGAGGGCACGGTCATGCGCCTTCGGGGCGGCGGGATCACCCGGTCGATCACCGTCCGGCGGATCGCCTCAGGGGTGGGCGTCGAGCGCACGTTCAAGATCAACAGTCCGCGGATCGACAAGATCGAGGTAACGCGCCATGGCCAGGTGCGGCGAGCCCAGCTGTACTTCCTGCGCGATCGCG
>JACCVB010000008.1 GCA_013698385.1 Chloroflexota bacterium | reverse complement strand
GCCGACCCCGACCGCCGTGGCCCCCCAGCGACCGATCGAACGGGCGCCCAGCAGCCCGCCCGCAGCCTTGGTGATGATGCCCACGATGGCGAGGCCGATGGCCAGGGCCGCGACCTGCGGATCGAGCAGGGCCCGAAGGTCGATCTGGGCGCCGGTGACCGCGAAGAAGAACGGGGTGAAGATCTGGCCGAGCGGCCGCATCTCGTGCTCCAGCTCGTCCTGCGCTTCGGTCTCGGCCACGATCAGGCCGGCCACGAAGGCCCCGATGATCGCCGCGAGACCGATGGCCGCCGACACGAGCGCGACCGCGAACATCAGGATGAAGGCGGGAACCAGGGGCGTCTCCGCGAACAGCGGCCAGGTGAAGACCTCGCGCTTGAGGCCACGGGCGCGCCTGGCGGCCGCGAAGCCGATCCCGATCAGGCCGAACGCCGCGACTACGACGAGGATCGTGGACCCGGACAGGTCGCCGGTCGCGGCGCCAGACACGATCCCGATCAGGATGAGGGCGAGGATGTCGTCGATGACGGCCGCGCCCAGCACGACCCGGGCGAACGTCCGGTCCAGCACCCCCATCTCGGCCAGCACCCGGCTCGTGATCCCGATGCTCGTGGCGGACAGGGCCAGGGCGATGAAAGCCGCGCTGCTCAACGGCTCACCGGTCGCGAGGCCGATCGCCAGGCCCGCCGCGATGGGCAGGATCATCGCGGCGATCGCGGTCAGGACCGCCGGCCGTCCCACCGCAAGCAGGTCGTCCAGTCGCACCTCCAGCCCGACCGAGAAAAGCAGGATCACGACCCCGATCTCGGCCAGGACGAAGGCGGTCTCGCCGGGCACCACGAACGCCAGGAACCCGGGGCCAACAAGGAAGCCGCCGAGCAGCTCCCCGACCACCGACGGCTGACCGAGCCGCCGCGCGACTTCCTCACCGATCTTCGCCCCGACGAACAGGATGAACACGCCGAGCATCACCGCGAGCGGGGCTGCGCCCGCGGCCAGGCCCGTGGTAAAGAGGTCCGGCAGGGGCAGGATGGAGGACGGCAGCGACAGGTTCCCTTCAGCCGAGATAGCGAACGGTCACGTACACGGTCGAGATCGCCAGGGACACGACCGTGACGAGGGAACCGTACCGCAGGAACCGCCCGAAGCTGATCGGATGCTCGTTTCGCGCCGCGAGGTCGGCCACGACGACGTTCGCCGACGCGCCGATGATCGTGGCATTGCCACCGAAACAGGCGCCCATCGCGAGCGCCCACCAGAGCGGCTCGATGGGGATCCCGCTCGCGCCGACGTCCTGGACGACCGGGATCATCGTGACGGTGTACGGGATGTTGTCGATGATCGCCGACGCGAAGCCGCTTAGCCAGATCAGCCCGATCGTCGTGACGTGTGGGTCTCCGCCGGTCACTTCGAGCAGCCAATCTGCCACGGCGCCCACGATCCCGACATGGACGATCGCCGAGACGAGCATGAACAGGCCCACGAAGAAGAAGAGGGTGGACCACTCGACCTCGTGCAGGGCGGTCTCGGGATCCGTTCGGCTCAGGAGCATCAAGCCGGCCGCGCCCATCAGCGCGATGGCTCCCGGTTCCAGGCCGAGCGGCCGGGCGAGCAGGAAGCCGAGCATCGTCAGGCCGATCACCGTCAGGCTGAGGCGCAGCAGCCGCGGATCGGTCAGGACCTCGCGCTCGTCCAGGGCCAGGACTGCGTCGCGCACGGCCGGGTCGACCCGCAGGTCGGCGGCGAAGAACCAGCGAGTCAGCCCGAGGAAGACGATGAAGACGATGAACGCGACCGGGGCCATGTTGGCCAGGAATTCACCGAAGCCGAGGCCGGCAGCGGATCCGATCAGGATGTTCGGCGGATCGCCGATGAGCGTCGCGGCGCCGCCGATATTGGACGCCAGGATCTCGCTGATGAGATAGGGGATCGGCGAGACGCCGAGGACGCCCGCGATGTACAGGGTCACGGGCGCGATGAGCACGACCGTCGTCACGTTGTCCAGGAACGCGGACAGAACGGCGGTCAGGATGCTCAGGACCAGCAGCAGCCGATAGGGCTCGCCCCGGGCAACCTTGACCGATCGGATGGCGACCCATTGGAAGAAGCCGGTCCGGCGCAGGATGCCGGCCAGGATCATCATCCCGACCAGCAGGAAGATGACGTTCAGGTCGATCGCGGCGAAGGCCGCTTCCTGGTCGACGATGCCGATGACCACGACCAGCGAGCCACCAAGAAGGGCAGCGACCGTCTTGTCGACGCGCTCGGTGGCGATCAGCGCATACGTGACGAGGAAGATGACCCCGGCGGCAACGACCTCCATCGAATGGGTCAGCCAGCCGTTGACGGATCGGGTTCGAGCGCCTCGAGGTATCGGACGGTCAGTTCGAGCAGGTCGAGGTAGCCGGTCGGTCGGCCCGCATCATCCACGACATACAGCCCGGACAGGTGGCGGGCATGCATCCGCCGGAACGCCTCGTCGATGGAGTCGCCCGCGGTGACGGATGCGGGCGGGAGCATGACGTCGCTGACGCGGCGCGCCGCCACCTCGGACCCGAAGCGAGCCGCCTCCTCCAGGTCCGCCAGCCCGGCAAGGAGTGTCTCTGGCGACACCCGGGCGACGACCGTTTCGGCCAGTCGCAGGATGGGCAGCACCCCGACCAGCACCCCCTGGGCGTCGACCACGCCCAGCAGACGCGTGGCCGGATGCGCGGCGGCCTGGCGGACGACCGTCAAGGGGTCGGCGCCATCCGAAACCAGGACGGGATCGATCGGGAGCAGGTCGACACAGGCGGAAACGAGGGTCTGGCGGGCCTGTCTCGATCGATTGATCAAATCGCGGTCCACCGGGCCGGGCATCTTGCGCCAAAAGGCGTGGACCCGCCTCACCATTCGGCCCTGGTCTGCCGGATGTTGATGCTCTGGAGGATGCCCAGTCCTACAGCCATGCTGACCAGCGAGGCGCCGCCGTGGGTCACGAACGGCAGCGGGATGCCGGTGATCGGCATGATC
>JACCVB010000385.1 GCA_013698385.1 Chloroflexota bacterium | reverse complement strand
GCGTCAGTCACCAAAGATGGCCTGGTACTCCGCGAGAATGTCGGCCTGGCGCCCGAGGGCCACGCTCCAGTCCGGTGCGACCTGCTTGCCGTCCGGCGGCGGACCACCGGCCCCGTCACGGATCGGCTGGAATCCGACCGAGCCGATGGCCTTCTGGCCGGGCTCCGACAGGATGAACTCCACGAGCGACTCGGCGGCCGAGGGATTCGCGCTCGCTTCGACCACGCCGATCGGGGTGTAGATCGCGATCGCCCCGTCAGATGGCCAGACGAGCTCGATCGGTGCGCCCTTCTTGATCGCCTCCCGGGCGGACTGGTCGATCGTCATGCCGGCCTTGAATCGACCCTCGGCGACGCCGGTGGTCACCTCGACGGGTGACTTCACCTGGACAGCGCCGTTGGCCTTGAGTGCCTTGTAGAAGTCCATGCCCAGGCAATCGGCCTCCGCGAAGTAGGCGAGGGCTCCCAGGGCGGAGCCTGCGAAGGCCGGATCCGGGATCCCGACCGCATCCTTGTATGCAGGGTCGGTCAGGTCCTTCCAGGCGAGCGGTCCGGGCGTGACGCCCTTGCCACGGATCATGACCATGTTCAGGAAGCGCGTCCCCCAGTACGTGTCCGTGTGGTACGCATCCGCGATGGTCGCGGCTTCGGTCGGCTGCCACTTCCGGAGCAGGCCCTTGTCCGCGTAGCCCCCGATGGACAACGGGTCGGTCGGCCACAGGACGTCCGCGCCGATCTTGCCGGTCCGTAGATCCGCAGCGATCCGGCTGGCCAACTCGCCCGTCGGAGCCCGGAACACTTCGACGGTCACGCCCGGAGCGCGAGCCTTGTAGCCCTCCAGGATGGCGTCGACGGTGGGCTGGGTCACCGAGGTGTAGAGGGTGATCGAGCCGGTCGGTGCGTCGGCACCGGAGGCCGCCTGACTCGGGGCGGAGCCGGTAGCGCCTGGACCCGATGTCGCGCCGGGGGTACTGCCAGTGGCGCAGCCAACGGTCAGCAGGGCGGTGGCCGCCATCAGGGCAAGGAATGGACGATGCGCGGGGAGGCGGCCGCAAACAGCCGCGCGGAGATGGACCTTCATCGGGAACGCTCCTGTTGCCAGCGGACGACATCGGGGTCGACGACGCGATCCCGGCTTTCCAACGCTTGCGTCGAGCGGACGGTGGATAGTCCTGTCGGGGTGGCGCTCCTTTCCGCGGTCGGATCTTCCCGCGATCGGCGGTCAGCCGATGGCTTCGCGAACGCCGCTATGGGCGACGCGCTTGTTGGTGAGGTCGAACTGGCGCATCGTGGAGCGCTGGAGGAGGTGCAGCTGGCGCCGGCTCAGGCGATCGCACACCCAACCCCAGTGGAGCGACACCCAGTCGCCGGGACGGAATGTGTCGAGGAACCCGAGTCCGTCGATGGATCGCCGCGCCGTCTCCAGGCGACGCTCGCCCAACCCGATATCCGTTCCGTCGTAGGTCAGCGGCCGTGAGAGGACGGTGACCTGGTCGCCCTCGCTGGACACGACCTGGCCCCAGCGGATCCGGCACTGTTCCAGCTGCTCGAGGGGCGTGTCCGTCCGGCCCGAACGAAGCAGGCCGACCCACGGATAGACCGCGAAGACGTGGAACGCATGGCTTGGGACGGCCCCCGCCGGGATGGCCTCCGCGAGAAAGCCCCAGCCCTGGCCGGCACGGCGTCGGAAGCGATCCGTGAGCGCCTTCCCGAACTGGACCATGTCGATCGTGTCCAGGAGGTCGCCGCCCAGCCAGTACGCCTCCACGACGCGGCGATCGAGCGGCTGCCGGATGCCGGTCGCACCGGCGATGAACTCGAGATACGGCCAGGCACCGTCGAAGCCCCGCGCCAGCTGGACGAGGCCCGGGTCCACGGTGCCCTCGGCGCCGTACTGGAGCAGGCCCTGGTGATCCGCCGTCCCGCAGTAGCCAAGCTCGTTGGGTGGGTAGGCGTACCGGGCGAACAGGATGGCGCCGGTGGTCAACGCTTCGCGTCCGTCCTCCGGGAGGGGCGGCAGGGCATCCGGGATGCCGATCAGCGGCGTCGCGGAATCCGTGAACGGGTTCACGCGGGTGCCTCGCCGTAACCCGCCGGCGCGAAGGGGTCATCCTCGAAAC
>JACCVB010000382.1 GCA_013698385.1 Chloroflexota bacterium | reverse complement strand
CCGGTGCGGCCTTGTCCGCAGCACTGGCGGCGATCTCGGCGGCCTTGGCCGAGATCTCCCGGACGGTCGGGCCGGCCTTCACCACCAGGTCGTCCACCGCTTCACGCAGGGACTCGAGGATGCCACCACCCGTGGTCTCGCCGGCACTTGCGCCTGCACCGGTCGGTGCTTCGTCGGCCGTCCAGGTGAAGGTCTCGTCCGGAGTGGAATGAGTGTCGGCACCCGGCTTGGCGGTCTGATCGGACTTGGTGGGGTCGAGGTCGGTCATGGTCATAGCTCCGTTCGTGGCGCGCTCTGTAGCGGCGCGCTGTGCGTGGCGAGCTCAGAGTGGCCCGCTCCCTCGTTGGCCGCCTATCGTCGCACGAAGCGGCGCGGCCGGCAGGTGGGCGTATCATCGCGGGGCGTCACACGACGCGATCCACGACTCGCCCGGGAGGTTCAGCGATGCGCGACAGCTGGGGCTACGCCGATCTCGACCCACGTCAGCTCGCCCTCGTGACGGAGGCGGAACGAACGCTCGAGACGGACGTCGTCATGGTCTACAAGCCCGCTCGGTGGGGCACGATCGACAGCGAGACCGTAAGCGCGGAAGGTCTTCGGCCGGTCGAGCTCGACGCGACCCAGCTCGAATGCCTTCAGGGCCTGGAGCCACTCGTCGGCGGGGTCGTCGTCGCGTACGAGCGCACGCTCGTCTGACCGTTTCTAGAGCAGGCTCTCCGGGTCCACGTCGACCGACCACGGTGGGCCCGGGTCGCCGCCCAGGACATCCAGCGGATCTTGGCCGCGGAGCACGACGTTGAACCGCCAGCGGTCGTTGCGCCGCGCGATGTAGGCCGGCGCCGGACCGATCACGGCGAGGCCGCTCCCTCGCTCGCCGGCCAAGGCGCGCAGTCGCTCCGCCATGGCGGTTCCGGCCGCCTCGGCGGCGTCACGTTCGGGGAGGGCGACGGTCAACTTGACGACCTGGCCATAGGGCGGCGACCCGAACCGCCGGCGCGATGCCAGCTCCGCCGCATAGAACCCGGCGGCGTCGCCCGACGCGACGGCCGCGATCGCGGGGTGCTCCGGCTGGTAGGTCTGCAGGATGGCCCGTCCTGGCCGTTCGCCGCGGCCCGCCCGACCGACGGCCTGGCTGAGCAGCTGATACGTCCGTTCCGCAGCCCGCTCGTCCGGGAGGTTGAGGGCGATATCGGACGACACGACGCCGACCAGCGTCACGTTCGGGACGTCGAGGCCCTTGGCCACGAGGCTGGTCCCGATCAGGACGTCCGTCTCGCCCGCCGCGAAGGTATCGATGATCCGCGCGGCGGCGCCCTTGCGATCCGCGACGTCACGGTCCAGGCGAGCCACCCGGAGCGCCGGGTGCAGCTCCCGGACCTCGCGCTCGACCCGTTCCGTGCCGCCTCCCAGGTATCGGATCCGGGGGGACGTGCAGGCCGGACAGCGGGTCGCCGGCGGCGTGGCCCGGCCGCAATGGTGGCAACGCAGGCTCGTCCCCGCCTGATGATAGACCAGTGGACGCTCGCAATCGGGACACGCCTGGACGTGACCGCAGTCGCGGCACAGCACGACGGATGCGGTCCCGCGCCGGTTGAGGACGAGGATGGCCTGCTCGCCGACCGTTGGATCGAGCGCCGACAGGGCGTCGTCCAGGGGCCTGGACAAGAGGCCGCGATGCCCCTCCGCGAGTTCCGCGCGCAGGTCGACGACGGACACCGCAGGCGCCACGCCGACCGGGCGGGAGGGCAGGACGACCCGATCGTAGCGGCCCTCAAGCGCGGATCCGTAGGTATCCAGCCCGGGCGTCGCCGAGCCGAGCACGACCGCCGCTCCGGCCAGCGTCCCGAGCCGGACCGCCACGTCCCGAGCCTGGAGTCTGGGGGTCCGGTCGCTCTTGTACGCCGGATCGTGCTCCTCGTCCACGATGACCAGCCCGACGTCGGCCAGCGGCGCGCCGACGGCCAGCCGCGTCCCCACGACGATGTCGACATCACCCCACCGTATGCGCCGCCACTCGTCCGCGCGCTCGCCGTTGGCCAGGCCCGAGTGAACCAGCGCGACCCGGGCATCGAGATCCGCCCGCAGGCGGTCCACGAGGGGCAGGGCGAGGGCGATCTCGGGCACGAGGACGAGGGCCGCCCGGCCGCCGCGCAGGCATTCGGCGATGGCCTCGATGTAGATCGCGGTCTTGCCTCCGCCGGTCACGCCGTCCAGCAGCAGCGGACGTGGGTCACGGGCCGAGAGGCAGGTGAGGATACGGGCGACCGCCTCGGCCTGGGGTCCGGAGAGCTCGCTCGACGCCGGACGCCCACCACGCAGCCCGGGAGCGCGTTCGGCCAGCGGTCGGCGTGGACGTTCGCGGACCTCGGCCTCGACCAGTCCACGCCGGAAGAGACCGGGCAGGACGGACGTCCCGGGGCCTTCCCGCAGCTCGGACGCCGCGAGGCCCTCGGGTCTGGCGGCAGCCAGGAGTCGCAGTGCCTCGACCTGGCGAGGACCGAGCGGCCGACCCCCGACGGATCCGCCTGCGGCGAGGGTTCGCGTGGCGGCCAGGCCAGCCTCGGACGATCGGACCCAGCGCTCGTAGCGTGGCCCACTGGACGCGCCGGAAAGCGTCCAGTCGAGGGTCACGAGACCGCCCACCTCGAGCGCCCGAAGCCGGCGCAGCAGACCGGCCCGACCATCCGGCGCGGCCAGCTCGCGTGCCGGCCGCGCCCCGGCGGCCAGTTGCTCGAGCAGGTCGAGATCGGCCGGATCCAACCGGGCGCGCGACGAGCCCTCGACCCACGCCTCGATCTCGCGCGGGGTCCGCTCGGCCACGAGTTCCAGGCGCTCCAGCAACCCTGGCGGCAACATGGACCGGATCACCAGGGCGGGCGGCGCGAGGTAATGCGCCGCGATGTGCCGAGCGAGCGCCAGGGTCAGGGGCGGCAGGAGCCGCCCGTCGGTCCGGATCCGAGCGACGACCGACTTGATCGCGACGCCTGCCGGGACGTCGGCGTCCCCGAGCACGATGGCCAGCGCCTGGCGGCGCCCGAACTCGACGAGGACCGCCTCACCGGGTTCGATGTCGGCGAGATCCGGCGGCACCATGTACGTATAGGAACGCGCTCCACCGGCCCCGGCCGCATCGATCGCGACCTCGACGTGACGCGTGCCGTTGGCCGGGGCCCGCGACCCCGTCGTGGCCGAGAGCAGACCGAGGTCCACCCGAGCGCCGCCCGACCTGCTAGATCCGAACGCGCCGGTTCGCGTGCCGGCGTCGTTCCTCGGCGATGATCCGGTCGATCCGCTCCGCCGTGCGCTCCACCTGGCCGGTCTCGTTCACCACGACGTAGTCGTAGTCGTCCTGGCGCGCGAGTTCGATCGCGGCATTGCGCTGGCGCAGCTCGAGCTCGTCGGCCGTCTCGGTCGCGCGCGTGCGCAGGCGCTCGAACAACGTGGTCAGCGACGGAGGCACGACGAAGATCAGGAGGGCCTCGGTCACCTGCTCCTTGACGACCTGGGCACCCTGGACGTCGATCTTGAGGATGGCGTCGCGACCCGACGCGAGGGCGCCTCGCACCTGGTCCCGAGGCGAGCCATACCAGTTGCCATGGACCTCGTTGGCCTCGAGGAACCCGCGCGCGGCTCGGATCCGCAGGAAGTCCTCGCGCGACAGGAAGTGATAATCCACGCCGTCCACCTCGCCCGGCCGCGGTGTCCGCGTGGTGCAGGTGACGACGTAGGCGTATTCGGGCTCGTGCGTTCGACTGCGGAGGGCGTCGATGATCGTGTCCTTGCCCACCCCGGACGGCCCGGAGATGATCGCGAGAACCGCCCCAGGCGCGCCATCGATGACGTAGTCCGGGCGGCCCGGATCGTCCGAGACGTGCTCGAGCGGCCGGTCGGTCATCGTGCGACCTCGGCGGCCCGCAGCGTCATGAGGACGGACTCCAGGGCCTCGGGCAGCGGCGCGGTCGCGCGGATAAGGTGTCCGTCCACGGGCGCCGCGAGTTCCAGCCGCCAGGCATGCAGGAACAGGCGCCCCAGCCCGTCCGGACCACGCCGCGACGTACCCGTCCCGTAGACCGGGTCGCCCGCGACGGGGTGGCCGATCGCGTCGAGATGGACCCGGATCTGGTGCGTCCGACCGGTGACCAGGTCGAGCTCCAGGAGGGTCCAGCCGGGCAGGCGTTCCTTGACCCGATAGCCGGTGATCGACGGCCGTCCGTCGGGCACCACCGCCATCCTCGTCCGGTGCCCCGGATCGCGTCCGATCGGTGCCTCGATCCGTCCGACCGCGGCCGACACACCGCCCTGGACGAGGGCGAGATAGGTCTTGCGGATCCGGCGCGCCTTCAGCTGGGCCATCAGCGACGCCTGCGCCCGGTCGTGCTTGGCGACCATCAGCAGGCCGCTCGTATCGCGATCCAGGCGATGGACGATGCCGGGCCGGGCGACGCCGGCGATCCCGCCGTACTCGCTCCCGCCGGAGCGTGCCAGCAGGGCGTTCACCAGCGTGTCTCCATCGTGGTGACCGGCGGCCGGATGGACGACGAGACCGGAAGGCTTGTCCACGATCAGCAGGTCGGCGTCTTCGTACACGATGTCGAGTGGGATGTCCGGGGCGGGTGCGAGGTCCAGCGCGATCGGTTCGGGGATGTCCAGCCGGACCTCCACGCCCGGGCCGACGATCGACTTGGCGCGGAGTGGTTCGCCGTCCGCCGTGAGGCGCCCGTCCGAGATGAGTTTCTGGACATGGCTCCGCGACAACCCGGTCGCGTCCGCCACGATCCGGTCGATCCGGCTGGTAGGACCGTCGGGTACCCGCACGGTGTGGATGCCGGGTGCCCCGGAGCCGTCAGCCATCGAGCGGCGTCTGGGCGTCCGGGCGCGCCGCCGGGCCTGCGGATCCCTTCGCCGGTCGGAGCGCGACCAGGATGAGCAGCAGGATCGCGCCACTGATCGCGGCGTCGGCCACGTTGAACGTGTACCAACGCAGGTCGCCCACCCCGGCGTCGACGAAATCGACGACGTAGCCCAGCCGTAGGCGGTCGATCATGTTGCCGAGCGCGCCGCCCAGCAGCAGCCCGAGCGCGACCGACAGCAGCGGATTGCGACCCGAACTCCCGTGATACCAGACGATCAGGCCAACGACGCCGATCGAGACGATCCCGAAGGGCAGTGCCTGGTCCTTGAACAGGCCGAACAGCGCGCCGCTGTTCTGCGAGTTGACGAGGCGGAGGAGGTCGCCGACCACGCGCAGCCGCTCCCCGGGCGCCAGGATCGAGACGAGCCACGCCTTCGCCAGCTGGTCCGCGACGACCACGATCGACGCCAGCCCGAGGAAGATCGCCCAGCGCGGCCGGCCCCGGACCCGCTGACCGGTCATCCGGGAGCTCGACGCACGGCGATCCGGACGGTGCCACCACCCAGGACGAGCTCGGCGCTGGTGGCATCCGAGGGCGCCTGGCCGTCGGCGATCTCGGCCAGAGTGTCGCCGGCCACGGCCTCCAGGTGCGGTGCGATCCCCTCCGGAAGTCCCTCCACCCACAGGTCGATCCGATCATCGAGTTGCAGGCCGGCTGCGCGCCGCAGGTCCTGGACCGCCCTGGCAAGTTCACGGGCATCCCCCTCGGCGACTAGGGCGGGGCTCAGCTCCGTATCGAGGACGATCACCAGGCCATCATCCTCCGCGACCGCCGTTCCCGGCCTGGGCGTCGCCTGGACCTCCACGTCGTCGGGTCCGAGCGTGACCCCCGCGAGGGTCACGGATCCGTCCGGGTGGAACTCGACCGACCCCTCCCGGGCGGCCGTCATGATGGACGGGATCGCGGCACCCAGCCGCTTGCCGATGCGTGGCAGGAGGGGCTTGACCCGGCGGTCGAGCAGGTCCGAGCCATCGGCGATGACCTCGACCGACTTGACGTTGACCTCGTCGGCGAACAACCCGAGCATCGCCTCGTCCAACGTCATGCCCCGGTCCGGCACGGCCAACCACGCTCGCGCGAGGGGCTGCCGCGTGCGCATCCCCGACTGGGCGCGAAGCGTCCTGGCAAGTTCGACGGCCCGGCGGACGGTCGCCATCGAGCGCTCCAGGGGCTCATCGCGGTGCGGTGCCATGACCGCCGCAGGCCACTCGGTCAGGTGGACGCTGTCCGGCAGGGCCGGGACGACCGAGACGACGAGGTTCTGGTACATCGCCTCGGTCAGGAACGGCAGGATCGGGGCCATCGTCCGGATCAGGCTGACCAGTGCGGCGTGGAGCGAGGCGAAGGCCGCGTCTCGGTCGCCCGGGTTTGCGCCGGCTCGCATCCGGCCACGCGACCGCCGCAGGAACCAGGTGGACAGGTCGTCGATGAAGGCGCCGATGGCGCGGGTGGCCGCGACCGCATCGACCTCGTGCAGACGGGCGCCGACATCCGCGGCGAGACCTGCGGCGCGTGACAGGATCCAGCGGTCCAGGACGGACCAGGTGCCGGCCCGCTCGATCGCGTCCCCGATGCCCTCGGTGGGGGTCCAGCCGGCCAGTCGCGCGTAGGTCACGAAGAACGAGTACACGTTCCACAGGACGAGCAACTCGCGACGGGCCTCGTCGGCGGCGTGCCAGCCGAACGCGATGTTCTCCTCGGGTCGGGCCTTCGCGAACATCCAGCGCATGACGTCCACCCCCATCCGGTCGGCGGCCTCGTCGAATTCGATCGCGTTGCCCCAGCTCTTGTGCATCTGGCGGCCGTCCTCGGCGAACACGAGGGCGTAACCGAAGATCGAGCGGAACGGCTCCTCCCGCCGCAGGACCGTGGACATCGCCAGCATCGAATAGAACCAGTTGCGGAACTGCCCGGGGAAGCTCTCCGTGATGAAGTCGGCCGGGAACCACTTCGCCCAGTAGTCCGGGTCCTCTCGATAGTGGAGCGTGGAGAACGGCACGATCCCGGCGTCGAGCCAGGGATTGCCGACGTCCCTGATCCGCTCGACGGGTGCCCCGCACCCGGGGCAGTCGATGCGCACCTCGTCCACCCACGGCCGATGCGGGGTATGGCCTTCGAACCGGTCCCAGCCCTCGACCGCCCGGTCGCGCAGTTCGTCGCGGCCGCCGATGACCTCGACCGTCCCGCACGCCGCGCAGTCGTAGATCGGCAGGGCCAGGCCCCAGTAGCGCTTCTTACTGATCATCCAGTCCTGCATGTTGCGCAGCCAGTCCAGCTCGCGATCATGCCCGAACTCCGGGATCCACCGGATCCGGTCCACCACGTCCATGATCTGGTAGCGCAGGCTCGCATCGACCTCTGCCGCGCTGAGGTCGGCGCGCGGCTTGTCGTAGACCGGGCCCATACTGATGAACCACTCGTCGACCAGGCGGAAGACGAGGGGGGTCCCGCATCGCCAGCAGTGCGGATATCGGTGGCGGTAGGGCTCCACCCGATAGAACCGGCCCTCTCGCTTCAGGTGCTCGATGACCGGGTCCGCGACGTCGCGGACATCCCGCCCGGACAGCGACCCGAAGCCGTCGAGCACGATGCCGGCCTCATCGAGGGGCGCGATGACCGGCAGGCCCAGCGCCTTGCCCAGCGCGAAGTCCTCCGCGCCGCAGCCCGGAGCGATGTGAACGATGCTCGTGCCCTCGTCCTCGCCGACCTCGCTCCATTCGATCACCCGGTGCTCATACGGCTGGCCTGGCTCGTCGCGAGTGCCCCCGGCGAAAGCCTCACGAACGGCGGGCAGCTCGTCGTACGGGCCGAGATAGCGCCAGCCCAGCAACTCCCTGCCGGGTCGCTCCTCGAGCACCTCGAACGGACCGACGAGCGCCGACTTGAGACGCGCCTTGCCCAGCCACAGGAGGTCCGCGCCCTGGCGGACCTTGACGTAGGGTAGGTTCGGGCCGACCGCAGCCGCCACGTTGGAGGTCAGTGTCCACGGGGTCGTCGTCCAGACGAGGAGCGCCTCGCCCGGCCGATCCGGGAGCGGGAGGCGGACGGTCAGGCCCGGATCCTCGCGATCCTGGTAGCCCTCGTTCATCTCCGTCTGCGAGATGCCGGTCCCGCAGCGGGCGCACCAAGGCATCGTGTCGTGGCCCTTGTAGAGCCAGCCCCGACGGTGGCACTCCGCGAGGAAGCCCCAGATCAGGTCATTGTTCTCGTTGCTGAACGTGAAATAGCTGCCCCCGGTATCGGGCATGCCCAGGCGGCCGACGAGCATCTCCGCGCTGTCCGTGACCGGTCCGTCGGGTCCCTCGATCGTCGTGACCGACGCCGCGTCGGAGCCGAGCAGGTCGTGTAGCCGGCGCAACTCGTTCGGATCGTTCCAGTCCATCCACATCCCGAGTCGGATGCTCTGCTCGGTCTGGCGGGCGGCGTAGGTCAGGACCCGCTGCTTGCACAGGGTCACGAACTCCGCGATGCCATAGGCCTCGATATCGCGCTTGCTGGTGAAGCCGAGGTCGCGTTCCACGTTGACCTCGACCCACAGCCCCTGGCAGTCGAACCCGTTCTGGTAGCGCTGATGCTCGCCCGACATGGCGTGAAAGCGCTGGTAGAGGTCCTTGTAGGTCCGGCCCCAGGCATGGTGGACGCCCATCGGGTTGTTGGCCGTGATCGGTCCGTCGAGGAAGCTCCAGCGCGGTCCCTCGGCGTTTTGGGCGCGCAGTCGAGCGAAGGTCCGACGGGCGTCCCAGAGGGCGAGCACGTCGTGCTCCTGGGCGACGAGATCGGGCTTCGGGCTGACGGCTTGGAACAATGCGACTCCGGGCATGCGACGGTCTGGGGTGTGCGACCGCTGGCGTTGCGGCCCGGTCGGACGAGTCCGAGTATCCTACCCGCGATGCCGAACCCGCAGGATGCGCGACCGCGCGCACGTTCTCCGTTCGCGGCGGCGTTCCTGTCCCTGATCTTCCCGGGCCTGGG
>JACCVB010000378.1 GCA_013698385.1 Chloroflexota bacterium | reverse complement strand
TCGGAGTCCGACCTATCGTACGATGGGCTCGTTTCCATGGACCGTCGGCGTGCGCGCCGCCCTGCGAGGACCTCGTGCCCCACATCCGTCCCTTTCGTGCGCTGCGATACGACGCGTCCGTCGTCGGCGACCTGCGGGCGGTCGTGGCCCCGCCGTATGACGTGATCGGTGCGGACGAGCGCGAACGCCTGGTCGACCGGCACCCGGTGAACGTCGTTCGCCTGGACCTGCCAGTCGAGGAGCCCGGCGATGAGCCGGACGATCGATATCGACGCGCGGCGCGGACCCTGGCTGCGTGGCGCTCCGACGGGACGTTGCGCAAGGATCCGCACCCATCGGTCTACCTCTACGAACAGGTGTATCGGGTCCCGGGCACGGAGCTCGAGCGGACCCAGCGCGGGTTCTTCGGCCGGCTGCTGCTGGAGCCCTTCGGGCCGGGCGGCGGCGTGCTCCCGCACGAACGGACGCTGAGCGGGCCGCGCGAGGATCGCTACAAACTGCTTCGTGCGACGGGGGTCAATACCAGCCCCGTGATCGTGCTCTATGACGACCCGAGTGGCGGGTCCGGCGAGCGGCTCGCAGCCGGCACGGCGGGTCCGGCCGATCTTGACGTGGTGGATGACGACGGAGTCCGTCATCGCCTGTGGGCCCTGCCGGCCGACGGCGACGGACGCGATGCCGAGCTTGCGGATGCTCTGATCGCCGCGGCCGGAGCGTCGCCGGTCACGATCGCCGATGGTCATCATCGCTACGAGACGGCGCTGCGCTACCGCGACGAGCGGCGCATGACCCGATCGTGCGAAGAGGATCCGTCGTTCGACTACCTGCTGACGCTGTTCCTGGAGGCCGGTGCCCAACCCCTGACCGTGCTGCCGACCCATCGCCTCGTGCGCGGGATCGGTGACGCCGGTGCGACGCGGCAGCTCGCAGGGGCCTTGGAGCTGTTCGAGGTGGAGCCGGTTGCCTCGTCGGACGTGCTCGTCGAGGCGTTCGAGGGGGCGGCGCTGGCGCACGGCGGTGGCGGCAGATTCGGTCTGTGGACACGAACCGGTGCGGGGCGCTTGACCGCACGCCGGGATCGATTCGAAGCGCTCCTGCCCGAAGGCGGCGAGGCGTTGCGCTCGCTCGACGTCACGCTGCTGGGCGCCGCACTGGAACGACTCGCCGGGATCGATGCCGACGCGGTCGCGGGCGGTGCAGTCGGCTATACGAAGTCGGCTGCGGAAGCGATCGAGTCGGTCAAGCGCGACGACGGCGTGGATGCCGCCTGGCTGCTGGAGCCGACGCCCGTGCCCGCCATCGAGGCTGTCGCCCGCGACGGCGACGTCATGCCCCAGAAATCGACGTACTTCTACCCCAAGGCCCTGACCGGCCTGCTGATCAACCCGCACGAGTGGTGAACCGAATGCCCGAGTCGATCCCGGAGTCGATCCTGTCGGCCGCCCAGATGCCGTCGACCCACGGCCGGCCGGTTCGCAAGGACGAGATCGAGCTACATGACCGCGGCGTCTACATCGAGTCGTGGTTGCCGGAGCGGCGCACCCGACGCAAGCCGCTCCTGTTCGTCCACGGCGAGCTCGCCGGGTCCTGGGTCTGGGAGCGGTATCTCGGCTATTTCGCGGGACGCGGCTGGGAGGGCCACGCCCTCAACCTACGCAACCACTACTGGTCGCAGACGGCCGATCCGGCCACGCTCTCCTTCGATACCTACACGGAAGACGTGGTCGCGGCGCTGGACCGGCTGGGCCCGACGACGGTCGTCATCGGCCACGGGATGGGTGGCCTGCTGTCGATGAAGGCAGCGGAGCGCGTCGCGATCGGTGGCCTCGTGCTGATCGGATCCGTCCTGCCGCGCGATCTGCGGGTCCCGGCGCGTGCGTTCGACCTGCGGGAGATCCCGGAGGCATACGGCAAGAGCGTGATCGGCTGGGAGACGCTCCCCGAGCGCCTGTTGCGCGACGAGCGTGACCTGACCCTGGCCGATGTCCTGCGCATCCAGCACCTGCTGGGCCAGAAACCGCACGAGGCAGGCGCCGCCCGGCGCCAGATGCTGAGCGGCGTCCCCGTGGACCGGCGCGTCCTTGCAGAGGTGCCGCGGCTCGTCATCGGAGGCGGGTTGGATCGGTCCGTGACCCTGAACGAGTCGGAGCGGCTGGCCGAGTGGCTGGGAGCGGAGTACGAACCGTTCGGGGCGCACTCGCATTACGGGATGATCGTGGGCGAGGACAGTCATCAGCAGGTGGCCGAGGCGATCCGAGCCTTCCTGGACACCAACCGGCTGTAGGTCGCCGGGGCACAGGTTGAGCCGTCGCCGGCTTCGCTGGTATCCTGTCGCCCGGCGCTGGACCTTTGGTCGCGCCGCGAGGCCGCATTCGTCTAGAGGCCCAGGACACCGCCCTCTCAAGGCGGAGATCACCGGTTCGAATCCGGTATGCGGTACCA
>JACCVB010000361.1 GCA_013698385.1 Chloroflexota bacterium | reverse complement strand
CGTCGGCCGGCCCTGCGACATCGACGCCACGGGACCAGCGCGCCGCCTGGTGGAGCAAGGCGTACTCATCCAGGTCGGCGTAGGCCGCCAATCGATCCGCGGGCGATCCCTCGCCGAAGATCGCCCGGATGGAGGCTCCGAAGACTTCGGCGAGGTCAAGGTCGATGGCCCGGACGGTGCGATGGAAGTAGACCTGCTGGTACATGAACCGCCGGGCGGTCAGGAAGATCTCGAGCGCACCAAGACCGGGCTCGTACAGGGTCAGTCCGGCCTCGCCGATGAACGTGTAGCGCCGCAGCCGTTCCACATCGACCGGTCCCACGGCCACGCCCGTCAGGTAGGCATCGCGTCGCACGTAGTCCAGGTTGTCCACCGTGAACACGCCAGACAGCAGTGGCTGGAGCCAGCGCACCCAGCTCGGCATGGCGGGATCCGCGAGGGCCGGCTTGGCGATCAGGAACGAGAGCCAGCGTGGATCGATCGACTCGCCGTCCGCGAAGGCGTCGCGCTCGGCGACGGCACCGGGCGCGCGACGCAGCCCCCCGAGTAGCGTGCCCAGCTCCGCTTCGATGATCCGGGCGCCCAGGTCTTCGTGACTGAGCCGCTTTCCTGGCGCCCGACGCGCATCGGCCGGGGCCCGGAATGCGGCCAGGACGTGGTCGTCGAAGAAGTGCGCGAACGGCCCGTGCCCCACATCGTGGAGCAGGCCCGCCATGCGCATCGTCTCGACGACGAGGCCCTCGGACGGGATGGTCCCGCCGGAACCAGTCCCTGCGAGCTCGCTGCGCAGGCTGGGATAGAGCGACCTGGCCCACAGGCCCGCCTCGTGCATCACGCCGAGGCCGTGGGTGAACCGCGAATGCTCGGCCGTGGGAAAGACCCAGCGAGCGCTCTGGAGCTGGCTGATCCGGCGCAACCGCTGGAGCCACGCGCTATCCAGCACGTCCTCCTCGGCGACCGATTCCTCCGGCAGCCCGGCCGCCCCGGACTCGGCCGGGGAGAGGCGCTTCGTGAGCTCGATGTAGCCGTGGATCGGGTCGCTGATCAGGTTGACCGCCGCGAAGGGCAGTCGTCGACCGGTCGGTGTCAGGGAACCCAGACCAAGGAGGGGCTCGTCCATGCGCCCACGTTACCGCGCCGGTCGGTGGCGCGGACGCGCAGGCTGTACGTGCGTCCATGGACACGGTCCTCCAGCGTGATCGACGTCGAGCCATTGCGGATCGTGCGCCAGTCACCCCCGCCGATACGGTATTGGACGTCGAAGTCGCGCAGGCCGACGGTATGGGTCTGGAGCGCCCGATCCCAGCCGATCCAGGTCCATCGGAGGTCATCGCCGGAGCGGGAGGCCGCGCTGATCCCGGAGCGGGCGCCTGAGTGATCGGCGGACTCGGTCAGGACGATGGAGCCGAACGTCCGGCCATCGGACTCGCTACCACACCCCGGCAACTGTCGCAGACCGTGCGCGACCGGCGCGCAGGTTCGCCGAGAGCCGTTTCAGACGGCGTATCGGTCCGACGCGCGGCGCAATGTCGTGGCCACGTCGTCGCGCAGCGCGGCCGGCTGGAGCACCTCCACCGTGTCGCCCCAGGACAGGATCCAGAGGCGGATCTCGATCGTGCCCGCGATGGTTCCGCGCCAGCGCAGCGAGCCGTCGGCTTCGAGCTCGGTCTGCTGGGTGGGATGCCAGGTGGTCTCCGCCACGCGCGCAGCGACCGACGGAGCGAAGCGCAGGTCGATCTCGGTCGGTGGCTGGTCGGCGATGATGTCCCATGCCCGTGTGAGCGACGCCTCCAGCGTGCCCGCCTCCGGTGGCTCGAACGTCCGTGTGGTCAGGCCAACGTCCCGGATCCGCTCGATCTTGAACGTGCGCAGGGCCTCGCGGGTCTCGTCCCAGCCGATCAGGTACAGCGCGTGGGTCTGGAGCGAGGGCTCGATCAGGTACGGATGGACGACCGCCGTGCGCGGTGCGTCGTGAGCGGCGTAGCGGGCCGGTTCGTACTCCAGGGTCACCACCCGGCGCTCCGCCCAGGCCTTCGTCAGCCGACGGACGTGACCGCTGAACCGCTCATCGCGAGGGGCCTTCGAGAGCACGTCCAGGGTGCGTTCCACGTGGGCGGCGAGGGCCGGCGGCAGCCCTTGCTCCAGCTTCTCGAACGCAGCGGCGAGGTCCGGGTCGTACTTGTCGGCGTAGCGGACCATCAGGCGCGCGGCCAGCACGACGGCCATCGCTTCCGATTGAGTGAGCTTGAGCGGCGGCAGGAAGGCCTTCTCCTGGTCCACGCCCCAGCGACCATCGTCAGCCCACAGCGGGAGGCCCAGTTCGCGTTCGAGGGCCTGCAGGTCGCGGTAGACCGTGCGCACGGACATCCCGACTCGCTCAGCGACCTCGGCCGTGCGGATGCCCTCGGGATGGGCCTGCAAGATGGCCACCAGCCGGGTCAATCGAGCGGTTCGATCGCGCTTGCCGGCATATCGATCGTCGGCATCGTCGTCGCGGGTCATGGAGCCGGAGGATAGATGACCAGCTCGCGTCCGCGCTCCGTGGCGGTCAGCAGCACCTCGATGGTGGCCTGGAGTGCGTCCGCCTGGATCTCGCCCGCCTCGCCATTGGCGCTGCCGGCCATCTGGCCGACATCGCCATCGAGGAAGACCCAGTAGTCGAGTTGTCCGAACCACCGGCTGAGGTCGGCGTCCCCGACCAACCACTCGATCTGCGGGAACGCGGCGCGGAACGTCGCGCCGTCGACGGCGATCCGGCAGCGCCGGGCGCGCGCGCCTTCGATCACCTCCACGCCGTGATCCTCCGGCGTGGCCCGGTTGTCGGCGGTCAGGGCGACCCGGATGGCCTGGAGATCGATGGTCGCCGTGTCGATCTCCTCGACATCGGCGCCGGCGGATACCGGCGTCCAGCCAGCCGCCGGCGTTCGAAGCCACGCCCGTTCACCGACTTGCGCCGCCCCGAACTGCCCGAGTGCCTGATCCGTGGCGACATAGGCCAGCCAGCGGAGGTCCGTCCCCACGCGAACCCCGGCCAGGTCCACGGACCCGACCGAGCGCCGGTCGACCGTCCCGCTCAGCGTGGTCCGAACGCGCGCCGTGGGTGCTGTGCCGAGCGGCCCATCGCAGGCGGGTGGCTCGCCCGTCCGCCCGGTCGGCCCGAAACGGGAGGATGTCGGTCCCGTCGGGGCGCGCTGCAACGCAAGTTCGTTGGCGATGACGGCCGTGGCGAAGAGGCCGCCGCTGGCGACGGACAGCCCGACGGCCAGGGCGATCCCGCGCGTCGAGGGGCGTCGCCCGAGCGGCGTCGGACCCGCGCGACGAACCAGCCCGGACGCACTGAACAGGCTCGTGCCCACGAGCGCCAGGAACCATGGATAGGCCGCCTCGAACGATGGCATGAGAGTCTGCGAGCCGAGGGCCAGGATCTGGTTCAGCACGCCACCGATGGAGGGCAGGAGGACGAGCAGCGAGCCGACTCCGAGGGCGACCATCAAGGGCACCGCGCTGGCCCCTCGCGCCACTGGCGGCCAGGCGACAGAGATGGCCGCGATCGCGATCGGCAGCAGCATCGTGATCCCGACGACGACATCGAATGGACCGCCGGGTCTGTACGCGAGGAGAACGAGCGCCGCGGCCACGGACCAGGCGACCATGAGGGCCACCCCGATCACGCGCAATTCGAATCGTCGGGCTCGCACGTCTCGGAGTCTAGCGATGCGGCGGGCCATCCCAGCCGCGAGTACCCACCGGTGGGGACCGTCGGGTCATCGTCGGCCCGGGCGTCGGCGGGTCAACATCCTTCTAACGCACCGGACCCACCGGAGCGAACGTCCCAGTCGAAGCGGCGCCGACTCTCCTCCCGGCGCCGCTTCGGCGCGTGCAGACCGGGTACACTCTCGCCGTCCTGCCCGCTTCCTGGAGGCTCCGATGCGCCCTACGAAGAGTGTTGCCGCGATCGCCCTGGTAGCCCTGTTCCTGGCCGCTTGCTCCAGCGGCACGACGTCGCCATCTGCCGCGGCAACGGGCGGGCCGGCGAGCGCCGCTCCGAGCCAGGGCTCCATCGTCAGCCCGAGCGCCTCGGCCGCCGCGAGCGAGTCCGCCGCCGCGAGCGCCTCCGCCGCCCCCACGGCAGACACCTGTGCCAAGGACGGGCTCGCCCTGGTGACCCCCGGCAAGCTCACGATCGGCACGGACAATCCGGCCTACCCGCCCTACTTCCTGGAGAACAAGGACGGCAGCAAGACCGAACCGTGGGAACTGGGTGACCCGACCAACGGCACCGGCTTCGAGAGCGCGGTCGCGTACGCCATCGCCGATCAACTCGGCTTCAGCGCGGACGAGGTGACCTGGATCGTGGTGCCCTTCGCGAACGCCTTCGCGCCCGGCCAGAAGACATTCGACCTCGACCTCAACCAGATCTCGTACAAGCCTGAGCGGGCCCAGACCGTGGACCTGAGCGATGGCTATTACTTCGGCAATCAATCCGTGGTGGCGATGAAGGATGGCCCGGTGGCCAAGGTCACGTCCGTCGCTGCCCTCAAGGACTTCGCCTTCGGCGCCCAGGTCGGAACGACCAGCTACGACGCGATCGTCTCGATCATCGCGCCGTCCGCCGAACCCAAGGTGTATGACACGAACGACGCGGCGATCGAAGCCCTGAAGCAGGGCACGATCGACGCCATCGTGGTCGACCTGCCCACGGCCGACTTCATCACGAACGTCCAGCTCGAAGGCTCCGCGATCGTGGGCCAGTTCGACTCCGGGACGCCGGAGCACTTCAGCGCGGTCCTGTCCAAGGGCAGTGCCCTGACGGCCTGCGTCAACGACGCGCTGGCCGGCCTGAGCGAGACCGGGACCCTGGACGCTCTCGCAAGTACGTGGTTGCCGTTCCAGGACAGCGTGCCGGTCTTCGCTCCGTAGCGTCCGTTCCGCCACCAGCGCCTGTCCGATGACGCGCGGCAGCCTCCGGGCGACACGGGCAGGCGGCCGTGCCGTCCGGTCCAACGCCATCGCGCTGGCGAGCACGGTCGTCGTATTCGGACTCCTTGCCTGGGTCGTCGTCCATGCGCCGGGCTGGCCGGCGGTTCGCGATTCGTTTCTCGATCCGGTCGTGTTCGCCCGGGCGCTGCCCGGGATCGCCGGCGCCTTCCTCGTCAACATCCAGCTCTTCGTGAGCGCCGAGATCCTGGTCCTGGGGTTCGGACTCGTGCTGGCGATCATGCGCGGACTACCCGGGCCGCTCTTCCTGCCGTTACGGGTGTTATCGACCGCGTACACGGACGTCTTTCGAGCGTTGCCTGGCGTGCTCGTGATCTACGTCGTGGGCTTCGGCATCCCGGGCCTCGGTCTGGTGGATCCACGAACGGACCAGCGGCTGTACGGGATCCTGGCCCTGACCCTCATCTACAGCGCCTACGTCTCCGAGGTCTATCGAGCGGGAATCGACTCCGTCCATCCGAGCCAGGAGGCGGCCGCCCGTTCCCTGGGTCTGGGCCGGTTCCAGACGCTTCGCCACGTGATCGTGCCGCAGGCCGTTCGCCGGGTGATCCCGCCCCTGCTCAACGATTTCATCGGGCTCCAGAAGGACACCGTGCTGGTCTCCTTCATCGGGGTCGTGGAGATCTTTCGCACCGCCCAGATCAAGCAGGCCGCGAGCTTCAGCTTCACGCCCTATCTCGCGGTCGCCCTGGTGTTCATCGTGGTGACCATCCCGCTCGCTCGATTCACCGATTGGCTGCTCGCCCGCGATCGACGGGCGACGATGGGCGGAGGCCTGCGCTGAGCGCGCCCGCGTCGGCCCTGGAGATCGTCGGGCTGCACAAGCGGTTCGGCAAGGCCGAGGTCCTGCGCGGGATCGAGCTTTCCGTCGCCGAGCACGAGGTCGTCTGTCTCATCGGCGCGTCCGGTTCGGGCAAGTCCACCTTGCTGCGCTGCATCAACCTGATCGAGCCGATCGATGCGGGGCGGATCGTGATCGAGGGCGAGGAGATCACGGCGGCGGGTGTGGACGTGGACCGCATCCGCCGGCGCATCGGCATCGTGTTCCAGGCGTTCAACCTGTTCCCGCACATGTCCGTGCTGGACAACGTCACCCTGGCGCCGCGTCGCGTCCTGCACACGCCCCGCCGCACTGCCGAGGGCGAGGCGCTCGAGCTGCTTGACCGATTCGGGCTGGCCGATCGCGCGTCGGAGGTTCCGGATCGCTTGTCCGGTGGGCAGCAGCAGCGCGTCGCGATCGTCCGGGCGCTGGCCATGCACCCGGACCTGCTGCTCCTCGACGAGGTCACGAGCGCGCTGGACCCGGAGCTCGTGGCCGAGGTCCTGAGCGTCATCCGTGAACTCGCAGCGGGTGGCATGACCATGCTCATCGCCACGCACGAGATGGGCTTTGCCCGGGAGATCGCCGATCGGGTCTGCTTCCTCGATGCGGGGGTCATCGCCGAGGAAGGACCGCCGGAGCGGCTGTTCAGCGATCCGCAGGAAGCCCGGACGCGCCAGTTCCTCCAGCGCATCATCGCGGCCGGGCGACTCTAGGGTGGCGGGCGAGGAGCCTGGCGGCGACTGAGCGGCGCGGCTGACCTCAAGCCGGGCCGAACCGCAAGCCGGATCGATGGCGGAGTGTGATCGGCCGTTCAGTTCCCGAACATCGCGGCAAGAGACACCGGCACGAGGCCGGCCGCCTCGAGGCCGTCGACGATCCCGGGCAGGGCCTCCAGGGTGTGCTCACCGGCCAGGTGCAGCCGGATGATCGAGCCACCCTCGACATCGTCGAGCACCGCTTGGACGATCGCATCGGCCGTCGGCCCGCCGTCTGCCTCCGGCTTGCCATCCAGGGGGTCCACGTCCCACAGCACGGTATAGCCCCACCCGCCCGATCCGGCCGTGGCCGGGATCTGCTCGTCCAGTTCGCCGTACGGCGGCCGGAACCAGGGCTTGGTCGAGATCGCCGTTCGGGCGATGACCGCGACTTCCGTCCGCTCCAGCTGGTCTCGGATGGCCGGGTCATCGAGTGCCCGCAGGTCCGGGTACGACCAGGAAAGGTTCCCGAGGGTGAACAGGGCGCGGTGGTCCACGACGAGGTCAAGGACGGCCTGCCCATCCTCCGTGGTGGTCCCCGTCTCGCCGGTGGTGAACACGGCGACCGGGAGGCGCTGCTCGATGAGCCAGTCCATGATGTCGACGGCCGGCGCGATCGGCCCACTTGACTCGAACGTCAGCGCGACAAGCCTGGAGTCGCGCGACCCGTGTCGGACGACCTTGCTGGCGCCGATGGCTCCGGGCGAGACGCCCGCTGACGATGCAGCGACCGGGATCCCGACAGTCGCGCTCGGACCTGGACCCGGACCACTCCCGCCAGGAGTCGTCGCCGGGCTGGCATCGGGCAAAGCATCCTCATCTACCTCCACGCCGGGGATCAACCGGAGCTGCCACCCGACGGCGATCCGGTCGGGGGCATAGGTCGGCGAATCGGGATCAAGCGACGGGTAGGCCCCACGATTCCAGAACGCGATGCTGCGACCGCTGGTTCGAAACTTCGCGGCGATCCCGGTCAGCGAATCGCCCGTCCGAACGACGTACACCGTGAACGCCGGCTGGGGCGTGGGCGTCGGTCGCCTGAAGGTCGGGATGGGCGACGCGGTCGGCGCGCTCACCGGGGACGGCGTGGCCGCCGCATCACCGACAGGCTCCGGCAGGCACGCCGACGCGAGCATCGCGGAGAGGATCAGTCCCATGGCCCGGTGCATCACGATCACGACCATCCTGACGCCTGGGGCCGATGTTCGGTGGCGGATCGGCCGACGCCCAGGTCTGACATCAGGCGATCGCGACTCCCTCGGAGTCCACCGGGGTCGGCGGCTGGAGAGAGAATTCGGCGGCCAGGGCGAGACCTTCGGCAGCGGACGCCACGCGGTCTCGACCGGATCGCTTGGCCACGAAGCAGGCGCGGTCCGCCGC
>JACCVB010000334.1 GCA_013698385.1 Chloroflexota bacterium | reverse complement strand
CCGGCGCACGTCTTCCCGCGCGCCACCGACCACATCCCGGAGATGCTCGAACTCGCCGAGCGGCTGGTGGACCTTGGCCACGCCTACGCGAGTCCGGCGGGGAACGTCTACTACGCCGTCGCGACCGATCCCGGATACGGTCGACTGTCCGGCAACGCGCTGGACGAGCTTCGAGCCGGTCATCGCGGCTTCGTGGACGTCGACAAGCGCGATCCAGCCGACTTCGCCCTCTGGAAAGCCGCCGGCGCCGGCCGATCCCTGAAATGGGCCAGCCCGCGCTGGGGTGACGGATTCCCCGGCTGGCACCTCGAGTGCTCGGCGATGGCGAAGCGCTACCTCGGCGATCGATTCGACCTGCACACCGGTGGCATCGATAACGTCTTCCCGCACCACGAAGACGAGATCGCCCAGTCCTCGCCGATCGTCGGCGGGTCGCCGGCCACCATGTGGATCCACGGCGCGTTCCTCCTGGCCGATGGTCGGAAGATGGCCAAGTCGTCCGGCAACTTCCAGCGCGTGACCGAGCTCGCCGAGCACGGCCTGGACCCGCTCGCCTTTCGGTACCTCGCGCTGACCGCGGCATACGCCCACACGCTCGAATCGTCCGACACCTCCCTCGCGGCTGCCGCGGTCGGGCTGCGTTCGCTGCGCGTGCGGGTCGCGGCGCTGGGCCGCCCGAAGCGCTGGGTCCGTGGGCCGCTCCGCCGGTCCTGGACGCAGGCGCCGCGGGCGATCGACCGACGGGCGAAGCGGTTCCCGGTGCCGTGGCGGGGTTCGGCGGTGGGGTCGAGCATCCGATCCGCGATCGAGCCCACGACCCAGACGCTCCCCTCTCCACGGAGGGCCGTCGATTCAACGACCGGCTGGTGGCCGCGCTCGACGACGACCTGGACCTTCCCGGAGCGTTGGTCATCGTCCGCGAGATCCTTCGATCCGACCTGCCGGTCGGGGAACGACGGTGGCTCGTGCTCGACGCGGATGCCGTGCTCGGGTTGGACCTGCATCGCACCTGGGAGCGGTCCGCGGCAGCGAATGTGAGGGTGGCCGTGCCGACCGCGATCCAGGCACTCGTCGACGCTAGGGAAACGGCGCGCGCGACCGGGTATTTCGCAGCGGAAGGGCACTTGCGGCGAGAGATCATCGCGCGCGGTTGGGAGGTCACAGACAGCCCGTCCGGCCCGACGATCCGTCGCAGCGCCGGCGCGCATACTTCGGGACGCGATGGGCAACCAGGCGAGAGCTGATCTCAGAGCCCCGGATTCCCTGCGCGTGCGCCGTCAGGCGCTGTACCGGCTTGCGGCCCCCGTCTTCCGACGACATGGTTATCGCCAGTCGACCCTGAAGCAGCTCGCGGCTGCCTGCGGGATGAGCATCCCGGCCCTGTACCGCTACTTCCCGTCCAAGCGTGACTTTGCCCTGTACCCCCTTTCCGCGGCGAACCGGCCGGATGGCGAGTGTTTCCTGCGTGCCTCATCTGACCACTTCGTCCACCTGCGGATCTGGCTGGATCACGCCGCGTGGGAACGCCAGGACTTCCTGCTGGCACTTCGGCTCGGGCTCGAGATGGGCGAACCGGCCGGCTTGAGCGTCGAGCACCGACAGACGTTCGAATTTCACATCTGCCTGGTCGCGGGCTTGTTGTGCGCCACAGCTCCCGGGCTCACCGATGGACGCGCCCGCGAACTCACCGAGTCGCTCCTGGCGGTTTCATTCGGGTCCGAGGCGATCGGCACCCGCTGGACCCCGGTCACGGCGCGGAGCCGTTTCATCCGCCTCCTTGTTCCCGAACTCGTGCGCGCTGGCGCCGAGCCTGGCCGCATCCGGGAGGCCATGTCCGCACATCATCCGCATCCACCACACGGGCCTTGCGCCATCGAGCTTGCATCGAACGCGTCTTTTTTCGCTATGCCCCGGATCCGCTTGACGGAGACGCAGGCGAGGAGCTAAGACGGCGGAGTCCGGTATCGACGGACCTGGGCCAGGCACGGAAGGGGTTCTCGCGATGATGTATTCGACCTTGCTCGCGGCCGCGGCCGTCAACGGTACGGTGTTCGGCCTCCTCTTCATCGTTGTCCCGGACACTGCGATCGCCCTGTTCGGCGGGAAGCTCGATGCGCTCAGCTCGGCCCTCGTCCGGCAGTTCGGCGGAGTGATCCTCGGTATCGCCATCCTGGATTGGCTGATCCGAAAGGTCGCCGACCCCGAAGTCCGTAGAGCCGTCGTCGCGGCGAACGTCACGGCATTCGCGGTGGTCGCCGCGGTCGCCGCGTTCGCGACCGTCACGGGCCTGATCAACGTCCTTGGATGGATCGTCGCGGGTTTCCATGCGATGGTCGCGATCGGCCTGCTGACGACCCAGTGGTCAAGGTCTGAAGTCGGGACGCGGGCACAGGTCCGCTGACGTCGCCATCGGCCGCAGCCTCGTTGCTACGCGTCGCCCGACGTGACAAGTAGATCGCGCCGCGATCCAAATCGATCGATGATCCGGTAGAAGTTGCGCCTGGACTGTCGATCGCGCTCGTCGTCCCGCAGGCTGGCCCAGCCGCGGTGCTCGTGGCGGGCGAGCGGCAGGCCATCGAGACGCACGGCCCGGCGCGGCGGTTCGCCTTCGTCAGCGTCGCGCAGGACCAGGCTCCACCAGATGTCGAGGTTTCGGTAGAAGCGGAACCGTTCATCGAGCGGCCCGCGCTCGATCGCGTCGGCGCGCCGGAAGGCCTGACAGTAGCCTTCGATGGCGTCGACGTCGCCGGCCGGCGCGTCCTCGAAGCGTCGGAGGTCGGTCGAGGTGATGCCCCAGCCGCCGACGACGGCCACGCTCGCATCGTCGAGGGCGCGGACGAGCGGCGTGATGAAGTCGCCGGTCGGCTCGAGGCTCGTGTCGAGCAGGATGACCACCGGAGCCTGCGCACGACGGATGCCGATATTGGTGGCTGCGGCATGGCCCAGTCGATCGCTCGTCCAGGCGGTTTCGATCGGGAGGTGCGGCGCGTTCGTCGTTTCCGGAGCCGCGGTCAGCGCATCCAGCGCAGTCGCCTGGGCTGCCGAAGGAGCGTCTGCGACGATCACCACGGACGTGCCGTCCGGCGCATGCGCCAGGAGGCCCGTCAGGGCTCGCTCCAGGTCGTCCGGCCAGTCGGTCGCCAACAGGACGACGGTCGCCAGGCCGGTCGCGGGCTCATCCGCGCGCGACGGCACGCTCGTACTGGCTCCGTATCGGACCAGTTCGCCGTCGGCGACATCGGGCGGGACCGCGATCGAAAGCGCGAAGTCCGTGCCGCGGTCGACGATCTTCCAGCCGGCGGCCCCGATCTCGCTGCGCAGCCGGTCCGCTTCCGCCCAATCGCGCGCCTCGCGGGCGCGGGCTCGGTCGTGGGCTGCCGTGAGTACAGCTTCGGGGATGTGGGTGCGGGTCATCCGCCGCATCGTACGCGGCCGGCCGCGGATGTGACGTCAGCCCGCCCCGACGGCGGCCAGTTCGTCGGCGGAAGCGCCGTACGTCCACAACGTCACGTCATCGACCACGCAGAAGCCGAGCGCCTCGTACAGCGGCTGACCCATCGGCGTGGCCCAGAAGACCGTGAACTCTGTTCGCCCGCCGTCGAGCGCAGCTGCATCGGCGAGGGCCCGCGTGAGGACGGTTCGGGCTGCGCCCCGCCGTCGGTGCTGGGGCGGGGTCATCATGTCGAACAAGGCGCTGGTGCCGTCGACGCGCGTCACGAAGGTCCAGCTCACGGGCTCGGATCCATCCCAGGTCAGCCAGCACCGACGCCAGCGCGCGTCAGAAGGTCGCGGCCGGCAGAAATCCGGCTCGCTCAAGGGTGGTCGACACGTCCGCGGCAACCGTGGCCGAAACGGCAAGGATCGCCGGCTGGCCACCGTCACCGATGGCCGCCGCGACGGCTGCGGCGTTCCGCTTCGTTGCCGCCCCGAACAGGGCCGCTTGGTTGAGGGCGGCATGCGGCGCCCCGGACAGCGCGATGAAGTGCGCGTCGCAGTGTTCCTCCCGAAACGCCGGCCCGAGCTGGAGCATCCGAGCCACGTGGCGGCCATAGACCTGCCAGAGCTCGGGCGTGGGAGGGATGACTTCCGGATCGACCATCGTCGGGGACTGTAGCGCGCCTGGACGTGCCTGGTGGCGGGTGCCGTCCGCATGGCCGTGGCCGCAGTGGCGCCCCCGGACGGACTCGAACCGCCGACGCGCACCTTAGGACGGTGCCGCTCTGTCCACTGAGCTACGGGGGCGCGGGAGACATCGTACCCGGGCCGTGGATCGCCCGGTCGTGACGTGTGTGCATGGGCTGCACCTTGGGGATGATCGGACCGCGGAATGTGGTCACGGGACGCTTGGGATCCTCGCGCCACGCAGCGTCCCGTGCGTGGGCTCGGCGCCGGAGGGTCCTCGCGGCCATCGCGAACCATCGGGAGTCGCCCCAAGGTGCAGGGCCTGCACATCTGTCAGTCCCGGGGGAGCCGCGCCGTGCCGTCTACAATCCGGGCACGATGGTCTCCCCTCCCCTTCTCGACCTGATCCTGTACGCCCGCCCCGGCTGCGGCCTGTGCGACGAGGCGCGCGTCACGATCGGGGCCCTCATGGCGGCCCGCCGCGAGGCCGGTCTCCCGACCCCGACCCTGGTCGAGCGCGACATCGACACCGATCCCGCGTGGCACGCCGCCTTCTTCAGCTCGATCCCGGTCGTGGAACTCGGCGAGCGGCGGATCGAGCTGGCGACGAGCCCCGCCCGACTGCGACGTCTCTTGTCCGAAACCCTGGACGGCGTTCCGGCATGACCGGCGCCACCGAGCTCACGATCCTCGTCGCCCTCGCCGCGGGTGTGATCAGCTTCCTCTCGCCGTGCGTGCTGCCGCTCGTGCCGGCGTATCTCGGCCAGTTGGCCGCCGTGGCCGTCGCCGGCGGGGAGATGGGCGCTCGACCGTCGCGCTGGCTCGCGGTTCGCCACGCGCTGGCGTACGTCGCCGGGTTCGGGGCCGTCTTCACGTTGCTGGGGGTCAGCGCGACCTTCGCGGCCGGGCCGCTGTACGACTACCTGGCCCCGCTTCGGGTCATCGGCGGCCTCTTCCTGATCGTCCTGGGCCTGAGCCTGGCCGGCATCCTGCGCATCCCCAGCCTGCAGCGGGCGTGGCGGCCGCTTGACGCGGGGGCCGCCGGCAGCCTGGCGACGATGACGGGGTCCACGGCGCTTGCGTCCCCGGCTCGAGCTTCCGTGTCGTTCGGCGACCGGCTGGGCGGTCGATTGGTCAGCGGTCGAGGCGGCTGGCTCGCATCCTTCGGCCTGGGGGCGATCTTCGCCGTCGGCTGGACGCCGTGCATCGGGATCATCCTGAGCGGGATCCTGGCCCTGGCCATCGGGTCGGGAACCGCGCTTGCGGGAACGGTCCTGCTCATCGCGTACACGATCGGCCTGGGGCTGCCGTTCATCGCTATCGCCCTCGCGTATGACCGGGCCCCGGTCCTCCTGAGGCCGCTCCTGCGTCACGGTCAGACCGTCTCGTTGATCGGGGGCCTGCTGGTCGTGGCGATCGGCGTCGCGATGGTGCTGGACCTGCTCTCGCTCATGCCGCGGTACTTCAACTTCCCGGGCGTCTAGCTTGGCTCAGCGCCCGGGGTCCAGCCACAAGCCGGAACGGCGCGGGGTCATCGGGCCGTTCAGTGCCGGCCAGCTGGCGCTCGCCCTCGCGGCGGTCGTGGCGGTGATCGTCATCGGCGCGGCGATCACGACGCCGCTGGGCCGAACCGGGGTCGGGCCGGGACCGGTCAGTCCGCGAGCGACCGCGTTCCTGATCTCGTCGCCGCCACCCCAGGGGCTCCAGCCCGGCAGTACCGCGCCTGAACTCGCCGTGGCCCTCGCGGACGGCTCCACCTACCAGCTCCAGGACCTCTCCGGGAAGCCGATCCGCCTGGACGAGCTGCGCGGCAAGGTCGTGTGGGTCAACTTCTTCGCCACTTGGTGCCCGCCGTGCCAGCAGGAGACGCCGATCCTGCGCTCACTCGCCGAGCGCTACCGCGATCGCGGACTCGAAGTGGTCGGGATCAGCGTCCAGGAGACCTCCCC
>JACCVB010000328.1 GCA_013698385.1 Chloroflexota bacterium | reverse complement strand
GTCGATCGCTTGCTGGACGCGGTACGCCGCCGCCTGGATCTCACGCTGCTGGAACCCGTGTTCGATGGCGGACAGGGTGCCGCCCAGCGACTCGATCTCGTCGAGGTAGGTCCACGCGGCCGACTCGAGCTCGTTGGTCAGGCTCTCGACGTAGTACGAGCCGGCCAGCGGGTCGGGGGTCTCGGTCACGCCGGACTCGTATGCGAGGATCTGCTGGGTCCGCAGGGCCAGACGGGCGGCATCCTCGGTCGGCAGCGACAGGGCCTCGTCGCGGGAATTCGTGTGCAGGCTCTGGGCCCCTCCCAGCACGGCCGCCAGGGCCTGGACCGTGGTGCGAACGACGTTGTTGTCGATGGACTGGGCGGTCAGGCTGGACCCGGCGGTCTGGACGTGGAAGCGGCACATCATCGAGCGCGGGTTCGTCGCGCCGAAGCGCTCCGACATGATGACCGCCCACATCCGTCTGGCGGCGCGAAACTTGGCGACCTCCTCGAACAGCTCGGACCACGCGGCGAAGAAGAACGACAGCCGACCGCCGAAGGCGTCCACATCGAGCCCGCGCGCCACGGCCGCCTCTACGTAGGCGACCCCGTCGGCGAGGGTGAAGGCGAGTTCCTGGGCTGCCGTCGCGCCGGCTTCACGCATGTGATACCCGCTGATCGATATCGTGTTCCAGCGGGGCAGTTCGCTGGCGCAGTATTCGAACAGGTCGGTGACCAGGCGCATCGAGGGACGTGGCGGGAAGATGTACGTGCCGCGCGCGATATATTCCTTGAGGATGTCGTTCTGCGTGGTGCCGCCGATCCGGTCGCGCGACACCCCCTGGGCTTCTGCCGCCGCGACGTACAGGGCGAGCAGGATGGGCGCGGTCGCATTGATCGTCATGGAGGTGGTGACCTGGCCCAGGGGCAGGCCATCGGCGAGGATCGCCATGTCGGCCAGGCTGGAGATCGGCACGCCGACGCGCCCGACCTCCCCTTCGGCGGCGACCGCGTCCGAGTCGTACCCCATCTGCGTAGGCAGATCGAACGCGACCGACAGGCCGGTCTGTCCCTCCTCGAGCAGGTAGCGGAAGCGCTGGTTCGTCTCTTCGGCGGTCGCATACCCGGCGTACTGGCGCATCGTCCAGAGCCGGCTGCGGAACATCGTCGGTTGCACGCCGCGAGTGAAGGGGAACGTGCCCGGGTGTCCGAGATCGCGAGTCTCGTCCAGTCCGGCCACGTCCGCCGGCGTGTACAGGTCCCGGATCTCGATGCCGGAGGACGTCTCGAACCGGTCGCGCCGTTGGGTCGTGGCGGCCGCCGCCCGGTCCCGCAGGCTCTGGCGCCAGGCGTCCCGCCGTGGGTCACTCCCCTCCCCGACGGGGCGAACGGGACGGGCTCGGGCGGTCACTCGACGACCACGAGGATGTCCCCGAACTCCACGGTCGACCCGACGCCGACCGCGACGCGAACGACCGACCCCGCTCGCGGCGTGCGGAGATCGTTCTGCATCTTCATCGCCTCCACGACCAGGAGGGCCTGTCCGGCGTCCACGTGGTCACCGGGCGCGACGGCGATGGACACGACCCTCCCCGGGATGATGGCACGGATTTCCACGCTGGCGCTGTGCCCGCCTGCTGCCTGTCCCGCGCGTGAGGCCCGTGACCGGAGCTCGGCGCGCTCGGATTCCTCGACTAGAAACTCGAAGCGCCAGCCCTCGACGACGACCTCGACCGACTGCGCCCCGTCGCGGTCACGGCCGCCGATCAACCGGGTCGCGGCGGACCGGTCGGGTCGTGCGGGGGCGGTGATGTCCGCGACGCCATCCTCGGGGTGGGCGCCGGTCGACGCGGCCGATACCCGGAGCGTGTTCTGGCCGGTCCTCACCGCGGCCACCGATCGACCGCGGCGCGTCGGCCCGCGTCGCGCCAGATTGTCCCCGCTCCGGGGTCGTCTTTGTGCAAAGACGTGGTTCCGGCAGGCCCGGAGGGGGCGTCCGCCGACGCCCTGGTGACCGCCCCTGCAGCGGCGGCGCGCGCGTGGTCGATCAGCTCGTCTCGTGCCGCCGGCCCGTCCCAGTGGTCGATCACCCAATCGGTCGAGAGCTCCGCGGCGAGAAAGGACGCGTGCGCCATCACCGCGTGATGGAATGGCAAGGTGGTCTGGACTCCCGTGACCACGACCTCCTTGAGACCGGCGACCATCGTGCTGATGGCCGCCTGACGATCCGCACCGACGGACATGATTTTGGCGATCATCGGATCGTAATCCGGGGGGATGCGCTCGCCCGCTTCTACGGCGCTGTCGACGCGGATGCCCGGGCCCGACGGCATGACCCACGCCCCGATCCGGCCGGGCGTCGGGGCAAAGTCGCGGGCTGGATCCTCCGCGGACAGACGAACCTCGATGGCGTGTCGCGTGGGCGCAAGCGCGGACGTTGCTGCCACGTGCACTTCCGGGGACAGTGGCGCTCCGGCGGCGA
>JACCVB010000320.1 GCA_013698385.1 Chloroflexota bacterium | reverse complement strand
GGGGGAGGGTCCACGGGGACGCTTGGGGTCGGGCGAAGGATACCGCGACCGGTCGATGGGCTGCGCTGAGCGCCGGGTTGCGGTTGCGTAGCGGCGACGATGTTCAGAGTCGGGCGCGGATCTCTCGCCGGAGACACGCCCCAGCGGCAGGGCGCAGACTTGCCTCATGCCGATCCCCGTCGCGAGCCTCAACCATGCCGTCCTGTACGTTCGCGACGCGACCCGCGCTGCCGAGTTCTATGCGGGCGTCTTCGGTTTCGAGATCGTCGAGAGCGCATTCGGGGGCCAAGCGGTCTTCATGCGGGCTTCGGGTGGTGACAACCACCATGACCTCGGCCTCTTCTCGGTCGGGCCGGATGCGCCGCGGGCGCCGCGCGGCTCCACCGGCTGTACCACCTCGCGTGGGAGGTCCCGACGATCGACGACCTGGCTGATGCTGCCCGGGTCCTGTCCGAGGCGGGCGCGCTCGGGGGCACCTCGGATCACGGCGTGAGCAAGAGCCTGTACGGCTCCGATCCGGACGGCAACGAGTTCGAGATCCTCTGGCGGGTCCCCCGTGAAGCGTGGGGCGAGTACGCGGACAAGGGCGTGGTCATGCCGCTCGATCTCGATGCCGAAGTCCGTCGCTGGGGAGCGGCCGGAGCGGCCGGAGCCTAAGCTCGTCGCTTCGCGAGGTTCCTGCAAGCCCCGGCCCGGTTGCGGGCCGACCGCCGGGACCCTGTGCCGGCCATCCTTGGTATCACCGAATCCAGGGAGACATCATGGCTGAACTCGACACCGCCGCCCGCGACCGACTGCGTGACAGCTCGTTCGCCTACATCGACAAGTCCGGCGAACGTCACCTGCCGATCAATGACGAGGGTCACGTCCGAAGCGCGATCGGCCGCTTCGACCAGACCGACTTCGAGAGCGAGAAGTCGCGCTACGCCGCCGCCAAGCGGGTCCTGGCCGCCGCGAAGCGACACGACATCGAGGTCGGCGACGACACCGAAGTCGCCAAGGCCGCCCGCCGCTGATCTCAGGCGAGGGCCGCCACCTCTACCGGCGTCGCGATCCCGCGAAGCCGCTCCGCACGCCGGTCTCCGTGGGCTGGGGTCGAGCCGGCGGCGTCCAGGACCTCACGGCTGACAAGGACTTCGTCCGCACGGGCCGGCGCGCCGATGCGGGCGGCGATATGCACGCCGCGTCCCTCGTATCCGGTCGAAGTCTCAAGCGCCTCCGCGACGTGGAGCCCGATCCGCACGGGCGGCGGAAGCCGTGATCCCGCCGGTGCTCCAGGAGCCGTTGCCGGATGGCCAGGGCGCACACGATCGCGGCGTCAGCCGACGAGAACGCGACGAAGAAGCCGTCGCCGGCGTGGTCGACCTACTGGCCGCCGTGCTCGCGAAGGAGGGCTCGGATCGTGTCGTCGTGCCAGGCAAGGAGCCGGGGCCAGGCCTCGTCACCGACGGCATCGATCAAGTTGGTCGAGCGCACGATGTCCGTGAACATGAGGTTCGCACGGCGCGGGGCGCGGGGTCCGACGCCGATCGCGGGTTCCGAATGGCGCAGCCGAGCCCGACCCGATGGTACGCCTCAAGCGCCACCGCGCGTGTGGCCGATTCGCCTCCAGGCCTTAGCGGGCGCGATTGCGGCCTTGAGCGTCAGCGATGCGTGATACCTGTTCAGCCTCCTTATCGGTGATGTCTCGCTTCTGACCCGCCGCCTCACCGATACCCTCCTGATCGGGTTGAAGGGCGAAGCCGACATCTCGATCGTCGTCAATGCGCACCTTCGCAGCCTCTCTTAGCAAGTCGATCTGGCGATCGAGCGCGCTGACGAGATCGGGCGTGGCAACGGTCTTCAGATCGGTCAGTGCGGCCATCAGACGGCGCGAGACCTGAGGCGACCCGGCTCCCACCATCCGGATTTCGTCGAAGGCCAAGTGCACGTAGGCGTCCCATGTCATGGCTCGCACGACAAGGCGCACGTCACCTTCCTGGTCCCGGTAGCGGCCGTCCCGGAACTTGCGCCTGGCCAACTGTCGCAGGATGTCATGCAGCCGGTCGATGGCCTGCACTGCAGTCGTGGGATCCTGAAAGGGTGAGTCGGCAAGGGAGCGTTCCGCAATGTCGACAAGTAGGCGCACGCCGTACCCGACGTCTTCGTCGAGCGTGCGTTCTTCGTCGATGCCGACCGCTCGGTGGAGTTTGTCGTCGTCTAACCCCGCGCGATTGCCAGTCACACGGAACAGCGGGGCGTCCGCCGGGACGAATTCGCCCATCGCGGGCACAAGCTCAAGCACGCAGTCGACGCGGCGTGCCTCTGCCACCAGCTCCTTATACCCGATGAGCGTGATGACGCCCGATTCGCGCGCGCCAACGAGGCCGACGCCTCCGTGCTCATCGTCCAGGACGGCGTCTGCCCTGACATCGGGGTAGACGCGCTCGATGAGCTTTCGCGTGTCGACGCCCACGAGCTCAATGAGCGCGGAGACGCGGAGCGCTCGCCCGATGTGGTGAACGTAGAGCACGAGGACTACGATGCTCAACAAGACAAGAGCGAACGCCGTGGCGACGGCCACGCCAGGCACATGCCCTGTGCCGTCGCCGTCGTTCGTAACTTCGCGCACGGCCAGGATGGCGTGCACGAAGGTCGCAACGAAGAGACCAATTGCGAATTGGCTAGGCTTGTCGCGCAAGATCCGTTGGACAATCCGCGGCGAGAACTGCCCCATAGCGAGTTGAACGACCAGCATCGTGATCGTCAGGACGAGCGCGGTCAGGCTCACCATCGAGGCGGCCACGGTCGACAGGATCGCCGTCACAGCGTCCGGGCCGCCAATCAGACCGCTCGGGATCGCCTCGTAGTTAAAGGCACGATCAACCGCGATCGTGCCCAACGACAACATGGCGCCGCCGAAGACGCACAGCACCGGCACGAACCACAGGCTGGACTTCAAGTACGCGGTGAGTCGGTTGAGTCGCACTGTTCTCCTTTGGTCGGCCGCGCATGCGGCTCCCTAAAACGCGGGCGAGGCCGTCCGATCCCGGCAGCGCGATGCCTCCCGGCTTCGCCTATCGGAGAGTCATCATCCGCCAAACAGCTCGTGGGGCTTCATGACCCCCACGACGACCACTACCGTAGACACACTGCCATCACCCAAGCGAACAGTCCCACCGCCGCCGTCAGGTCGCTTTGAACCGCTGAGCACGGTCAGGAAGGTCCAGTCATGTCTCCTGGCTCGCTACCATCCCGGAATAGAGCGGGTAGCAACGTCGGGAACCTTTTCCCTCGTACTGATATTCCGCTGCGGGGCCGGTGTGCCCGAAATCTATTATGACGACGGCCGCTTGGGTGCGACTTATCCTACGCACATGACGACCGTCGACCACGGCCACCATCACGTCTGGACCGGCACCGCGCGCCTACGGTCCGATGTGCGGTCAGGGTGTTGCCTTTCCTCGCCAGTCGCTCAGCTGGCCGGACACTGGGATTAAGACGACCGCGCGGAGCGGTAGGCTGCGGCACCCTTGCGCGATCCCCCATGCCGCACATTATCCGAGGGGATCACGCGGGCGTAGGATTGGACGCCCTGCCAGGCCTTTCGGCGGGATCGACGGCCGCCGCTGGCTCCAACGCTTCGGTACTGTGGGACGACTACAACCCCGACGTGCAGACGCCGGATCGATGCGATGGCAATGAAGCAGGATTGCGCCGGTCTACAGGGCGAGTTCGAAGCTGCGGACGGCGAACAGCGTCGCGACCATGAACCGGACAGGCCACAACAACGCCGCGCTTATGGGCTATATCGACGGCAAGCTGCGCGAGGCGGGCTACTAGACCGACGACGACGGGCAGGCAGACCATTTACAACCGCCCGTCTCCGGCTCGAACTGGTTGGGCGGAGCCGGGATCGTCGTCCGGACGCGGAGCGGGCGGGCAGTGACACCCTAGCCGTCGCGGCTTACCGGACACTTGGGGGCAGAAGGGGCGGAAGGGTGGCGTAGACTCGTGGCGATCGCGACGCGCTCTGCGTGGCGCGGCGGACAAGCTTGGGGGAGGTGATGGGCTAAGCGATGGAGACACGAACGTTCGTGGCAGCGATGCTCATCCTGATGTTGGCCGTAATGGCGATCTTCGTGTTCATGTACTTCTTCATCAGCTGGCCGTCCCGAGGAGCACCCTAGACGAGCCAACGACCGGGTAGACTCGCCGGCTTGGCGAGACGCGGAAGCGTCTCCCCTACGAGGCTCCTCCAATCCTGGGCGGCGCCATCGTCCGGCTTGAAGTTCGGCGGTCGGCGGTCATCATGTCGGCACGATGCGTCGGGTGCTGCGCCAGGCGTGTCCGTGCTCGCTACGGTCGGAGGGCAGCCCTGGACGCGATGCGGGCGGCGATCGCCAACGACCGCCTCCCTGATTGACAAACTTCCGACGGAAGGGCAGGCTCGGTCAAGGCCAGCCGCAAGGGGCGGCTGCACGCTGTTAGGAGGAACGTGGTGGCCGACCATCCCAACGCCGAGCTGTTCAAGAAGGCCTACGCCGCCTTCTCGGCCGGAGACATGGACACGGTACGCGCCCTCTTCGCCTCCGACATCCTGTGGCATGTCTCCGGCAAGAATCACTTCTCCAGGGACTACAAGGGAGTCGACGACGTTCTCAACCTGTTCGGGCAGTACTTTCAAGAAACAGGCGGCACCTTCAAGGTCGAGGTCCACGACATCGTGGCCAACGACATCCACGGTGTGGCCATCGCTACCCTCTCAGGCCAGAAGGACGGAAAGAGCCTCAACGACCGATACGTGCAAGTGATCCACATGAAGGACGGTCTCCAAACCGAGTCGTGGATCTTCGCCCAAAACCCGGACGTGGTCGACGACTTCTGGGGTTGACGTGACCAACGGGTGGTCGCCCACAGCCACCCGATCGCGCTGACGACCACGCAGCGTTCGCTGCTCTTTGGGCCGGGAGCCCAGGACGTCAACCTTGGCCCGCCGGGTCGGGCGG
>JACCVB010000293.1 GCA_013698385.1 Chloroflexota bacterium | reverse complement strand
CGATCGCGCGAAACAGGAACGGGTTGAGCGCGATGGAGATGAGCGCGCCGGCGACGATCAGCTGGAAGCCGTCCGGCTGCAACAGGCCGAGTGCCAGCCCGATCGTGCCCAGGATGAACGAGAATTCCCCGATCTGGCCGAGGCCCGCCGCGACGGTCAGCGCGATCCGGACCGGGTAGCCGAAGAGCGCGACGATCGCAAATGCCACGAGCGGCTGGGCGACGACGATCACGAGCAGGACGGCGGCGATCGAGGCCGGGTGGGTCAGCAGGAACATCGGGTCGAGCAGCATCCCGACCGACACGAAGAACAGCACCGCGAAGGCGTCCCGCAGCGGCAACGCGTCAGCGGCCGCCTGGTGACTCATGTCCGACTCGCTCACGACCAGGCCGGCCAGGAACGCCCCGAGCGCGAACGACACGCCAAAGACCGCCGATGAGACGTAGGCGATCCCGAGCGCGATGGCGAGGACCGCCAGCGTGAACAGCTCGCGCGACTGTTGCCGGGCGACCATGAGAAGCAGCCACGGAACGGCGCGAGCGCCCGCGACGACCATCAGCACGGCGAAGATCGACGCCTTGCCCAGCGCGAGCACGAGGTCGCCCAGGGTACCCAGGCCGGACGCCACGCTGTCGCCGGCGGAACCGCCCAGCATAGGAGCGATCGTCGGCAGGAGGACGAGGACCACGACCGTGAAGAGGTCCTCCACGATCAGCCAGCCGACGGCGATCCGACCCTGCTGCGTGTCGAGTTCGCCGCGATCGGTGAGTGCGCGAAGCAGGACGACCGTGCTGGCCACCGATACCGCCAGGCCCAGCACCAGGCCGCCGCCGACGCCCAGGCCCAACGCGACACCGAGTCCGATCCCCAGCAGGGTCGCGGCCGTGATCTGGACGATGGCGCCCGGGATCGCGATCGCTCGGACGGCCAACAGATCCTTGATCGAGAAATGGATCCCGACCCCGAACATCAGGAGGATGACCCCGACCTCGGCGAGCTCGGTCGCGATCGCCGTATCCGCGATCAGCCCCGGCGTGAACGGCCCGACCGCCATCCCCGCCACGATGTAGCCGACGATGACCGGCAGGCGGAGACGCCGCGCGATCAGCCCACCGATGAAGGCGGCTGTCAGCCCGATGGCGATCGTGGAGATGAGGGCGGGCTCGTGGTCCAAGGGTCCTCCCGGGCCACGATACCCGAGGGGGTCAGCTCGCGGGAACGGTGTCCACGCTCAGCCGCGGCGGACGGGTGCCCTGGAGGGACGAGGCCACCAGCCCGTCGCCCGAAGTGGGCCGGATCAGGAAGCCGTAGGTCCCGTTCCCGCGGACCAGGCTCGTGACGTCCACGTCGACCCAGGCGTTGGTCGCGACCCGACCCAGGTCCGAGACGGAGGGCCCGGTCGCGGCGGGTCGGTTGCGCCAGGTGATCGTCCCGCCGGACCACGTCGTCGTCGTCGGGTAGACCTTCGGTCCGTCGGTGGTGCCGTTCGTGACCCACAGCCGCAGGACCGCCCGGTCCACCCGGCCAGTCGTGCCGACCACGCTCGCCTTGAGGTACGCCTGGGCGTCGAGCCCAGAGCCGATGTTGCCATCGATGACCAGGCGTGTAGATGTGCCGTAGCGGGTGTCAGGGTTCGCTTGCGAGACGTACGCGTCTGCAGTCGCATCGAAGGTCGATCTCGTCCGTGGCGGCGGTGCGCCGTGGGTCGGGCTCGTTCCTGAATCGGTGAACGTCTTGCCGGCGACGGGAACGAACTGCCAAGAGTAGGACGTCACGCCCAGGGTCAGCTTCAGGACGCCGTTCGTCGACGAAAAGAGCTGGCTGTTGGCGGCCGTCGAGGCGCGTGCGCGAACGGACGCACCGCCCGTGCCGACCACGAATCCGCGGATCCCGAATGGCGTGTCAGCTCGTCGCCACGGGTCCTGGCGAGCGAAGCGCTCGTAGTCGTGATCGTGGCCGTTGAGGACCACATCCGCGCCGTAGGCGTAGAGCAGCTCCCAGGCCGCCTGCATGGAGCTCGCGCCGCCGTGCTCGCCGGAACTGAAACGTGGGTGATGCCAATAGGCCAGGACGTTCGCCCCCGCGTAGGTCGCGAGGGTCGACTTCAGCCACGCCAGTTGCGGGGAACCTGGCCCACAGCCGCCGACGTCCGTGCAGTTCGAGTTGAGAACGATGATCCGCCACGTCCCCAGGTTGTAGCTGTACCAGCCCTTCCCGCCGGCACCCGCAGCCGAGCCGAAGTAGGCGAAGTAGGGGCCGGCAGCAGCCGAGCGATACTCGTGGTTGCCTGGAGCCGGCCTGGTTCGAGCGCGGTGCCGGCCCAGGTCGGTTCGTAGCACTGGGAGAAGTCGGCGGCGCTGCCATCGGGATAGGCATCGTCGCCGAAGGTCGCGACCGTTCCGGTGATGCCGTCGAGCAACTTCGCGGTGGCGGTGTCCCCACTCAGCGAACAATCCGCGATGTCGCCCGCCCCGACCAGGACCGGGTCCGCTGCCGCCACCGGCCGTGCTGGCGATCCGACGATCGAACCGGCAAGGGCGAGGATGCCGGCGAGGGCGGCGGTCCGGACGCGAGCACGCGATGTCTGCATGGTCTTGAGCTTGAGGCCGGTTCGTCTCAGCGGACAGCCTGACCTTTGTCCCCACACCGTAGTTCGTACGTGGGAATCTCCCTCTTAGAGATTCCGTTCATCACCGTCATCATCATGGTGTGGACGCGGTGGACGGCCCTGCTCGATCGTGCGCGACGGGCCGGTGGACGACGAGCGGGCCGGCGTGGGAAAGAGACCCGCAACGCGGGACGCCGATGCGGACGGACCGTGGACGGATCGGGTGTGCGCCTTGCAGTCGATCGGTGGGCCGGTCGTTCGTCCACCGCGGGGGCTCGGTCATCCACCTGCCTGGAGCGCATCAGATCCGGGCGGTAGAGGCTGAAAGACGCAGGCGACCTACGTCGGCGCTGGACGAAACTTGGACGATCGCGCGCGCTTGGCGCCAGGAGCGTTCAAACGAGCGAAGGAACGCCGCTTGACCGAACGCTCAGGCGTCGAACGGGGACGTGGAGCGTTTCAAACGCCGCCGAGCTTCGGTTCCGCCGTCCGTTGGAACGGCTGTGGCTCCACTCACCCGGGGGTGGCTCCATGGCGCGGGTCCCGGGCGCCGCGGGAGGTGTCCATGACCTGATCATTTGTCCGATCCGGACCCCAACCAATGACATTCCGTGAGCGTGATCGTCTCACCTGCCGTGCCGCGGCAGTACGGACCTGTTGTCACACTGGACGAACGGGCGGCACAAGCTGACACTTTCAGCAAGGTTGTAGGGGTCCGTGAAGGTCACGAACCCCTGGCGATGGACCGGATATCGCGGTAGCGCCTAGGCGCGGCTCTATCCAATGTGGGTCTGGCTCGCCTTCCATCCTCGAGCGCAAGGTTCTCACGCCGCCCGACGCCGTCTCGCTCGACGAGCTTGCCGCCCGGATCCTAGCCTTCCAATCCAGCTACGAGATTCTTGCCCAGCCATTCGAGTGGAAGCTCACCCGAGCCGACCTCGCCAGGCTCCTCGAGCGCCTGGAGCAGAAGACCTCCGGCCGGCTGCGCGAGGCGGCGTGAATACATCACCGAATATCCGTGCTACACCACTAAGGTGCCGGGCATCCTGTACGAAGCCGACCCGGTCAGCTTGGGATCCCTACCCAAGGTCGAAGGGCCCGATGTCAGCGAGGCCATCCCAATATACGGTCTTCGTCTGAGTGTAGAAGTCCTTGGCGGCGTGGCCCTGCTCCCGGGACCAGGACGACGACGCCTTCATTCCGCCGAACGGTACGTGTGGCTCGGCACCCGCGGTCTCGCCATTGACGTGGACGATCCCGACCCGCGCCGCTCGCACGAAGCGGTCCGCGTTCGCGAGAGAGCGCGTGAAGAGCGAGCCCGACAGGCCATACGCGACATCGTTGTGGATCCGGATCGCCTGATCGAGATCGTCCGCTTCGAGCAGGACGAGGACCGGACCGAAGACCTCGTCCCGGGCGATCGAAGCCCCGGGATCGACCCGGTCGAGGACGAGGGCCGGCGCAAATGCGCCGATCTGCTCGATCTCGTGCGCGGTCGACCGGCCGGCGATCCGGGCGCCATCGGTGCGAGCCGCCGCGACCAGCGCGGCGATGCGGTCGCGCGCGGCAAGGTCGATGACCGGTCCAAGGTTCGTCGAAGGTTCGAGCGGGTTTCCGGGGAGGAGTCGAGACACCCGATCGACGAGGGCTTCCCGGAGCGGTATGGCAATGTCGCGAACGGCGATCGCGCGCGACGTTGCGGTGCATTTCTGGCCGGCCGATGCGAAAGCGCCGCGCATGATCGCGTCGGCCGCCAGCTCGAGGTCGGCGTCGGCGGCCACGACGACCGCGTTCTTGCCGCCAAGTTCGAGCTGCACCTTGACACCCGACCCGAGCGCCTGGTCGGCGAGTCGACGACCCGTCGGCGCGGACCCGGTGAACGAAAGCCCGGCGACGCCGGAGCCCGCGACCCATTGCCGACCGAATCGTTCGCCCGACACGTGGACGAGGTTGAGGACGCCGGCCGGGAGACCGGCGTCGACGAGCGCCTCCACAAGGTGCTGGGCGGTGAGGGGCGTGGCGGACGCCGGCTTGAATACGACCGTGTTGCCGTAGGCCAGGGCCGGCGCGATCTTCCAGGTCGGGATCGCGATCGGAAAGTTCCACGGGGTGACGATGGCGACGACGCCGATCGGCTCCCGAACCGTCTGGATCCGAGTCTCGGGCGCGGCCGATGGGTAAACCTCACCGATCCGGTCGGCCGTACGCCCGGCGAAGTAGCGAAGGATCGCAGCCGCCCGCCGAACCTCCCCGGTCGCCTCGCCGATCGTCTTGCCTTCCTCGCGGGTCAGATCCCGAGCGATGGAGGATGCACGGTCCAGGAGGAGCTCGGCGGCGCGGAACAGGAACTCGCCGCGCGACGGGGCACCCAGTCGAGACCAGCCGGGAAGGGCTTCGCGGGCCGAAGCGATGGCGGTGGGCACTGCGTCGGCATCGTCGTACGGTGCGGTGGCCACGAGCTCGTTCGGGTCCGCCGGGTTCCGGATCTCGACGACCCCGGCACGTGGTGCAACCCAAACGTCCCCGATTCGGTGGCGAAGGTGCGTTGGCGGGGTGACGTCGGACACGAGCGGAAACCCCAGGGTGGGGGAGACGATTGTTCGCTAGGTGGAATCTGATTCCAAGATAGCGTATCCTGCCCGTGCCCGAGGATTGCTCGACCCACGAGGGCTGCGGATGTCGCGCTATTACGATCGCTTCGCCCTGCCAGCCGAGATGCGCAGGCCGTTCAGTGTCTATGACCGGCTGTCGGTGGCCGGCATCGATCGTGCGGCACCGCCGGACCCCGGCCCACCCTTGTCCGGTCAGCGACTGGCCTCGGTCGTCTTCACCGAGTCCGGGCTCGTCTACCTCTCTGGCGGATCGGCAGGGATCACCCCGGTCGACGACGGAGATGCGGCGGTGGCCACGGCATACGAGGCGGGTTCGGTCATCGCCGATCAACACTTCCTGATCCTCCATCATGCACTGACGTGCGGCGATGAGGGTGGCGATCTGGACGACGTGCTCTATCCGGTGAAGGTCCTCGGGCTCGTCGCCTCACCGGCGGACCGGCCCTTCCTGCGCGCTCCCGAGGTCGTAAACGGCTACTCATCGCGCTGGCACTCGGTCTTCGGCGGGACGCTCAGCGAGCAAGCCACGGACGGGGTCGATCCCGGTGGGGTCGGTGGCATGCACGCGCGGAGCGCGATCGCCGGAATCGAAGGCCGGTTCGCCCTCGAGTGCGAGGTTATCGTCGCGATCCCATCGGAGCTTGCCCGGCTCATCATCGGGCGGCGGGGGTGGCTGTACCCGCTCCCCGACCCGGTCCGTGCCAGGCTCCGACCCATGGCCGGCACGAGATGACGTTTCGAAGGGCGACGGCCGCATCCGCGGAGCACCGAATGGAGGCGCACCGATGAAGGCCAACCGGGTGCTCGAACACTTAAGCCGGGGCGAGCCGGTCATCGGCTGCGTACTCACGATCACCGACGAGTTCGTCGCCGAGTTGATCGGTCGAGCCGGTTTCGACTTCGTGCTCATCGACATGCAGCACGCACCGATCGGGCTGGAGACCCTGCAGCGGCTCATGATCGCACTCCACCCGACCGATTCGACGGTCCTCATCCGGACGACCTGGAACGACACCGCCGCGATCAACCAGGTCCTAGACCTCGGCGCCGAGGGCGTGATCGTTCCGCTGGTCAACACCGCGGACGATGCGCGTCGTGCCGTCGCGGCCGCGAAATATCCGCCCGACGGACACCGCAGCTGGGGCCCGCGTCGTGCGGTGCGGTTGCACGAGGGCGCCGACCGATATGGTCGCTCGGCCAACGCGAACATCCTCGTCCTGCCGCAGATCGAGACCGAGGAGGCCGTCGCCAACCTCGACGAGATCCTGTCGGTGCCGGGCGTGAGCGGGATCATGATCGGGCCGGCGGATCTTGCCAACTCACTGGGCTACGGCCACGACCGCAATAACAGCGACGTTCGCAACGTGATGGAGACCGTGCTCGAGCGGTGCCTGGCTCGCGGAGTGCCGTTCGGGCACTTCACCAACAGCATCGAACTGTCTCGCCAATGGATCGAGCGTGGCGCGCTCATCACCACCTGCGGCGGCGACGTCGGTTTCGTCGCCGACGCGATCGCCCAATCGCTCGAGGACATCTCGGCTCTCCGGCGCGGCCTCGTCCGCCAGCCGAACAGCGACGTGCGGTGAACCCAGGAGGCAATCCCTCGGCGCCTGACAACGATCGGTGGGCGCTCGTCGGGGCCAACCTCATCGATCCGGCGACCCACTCGGTGCGACGAGGCGGCGTGCTCATCGAGGGCGGCCTGATCGTCGCCGCCGGTCCGGATGTGGGGCCCGATGCGATCGGCACGGCGGAGGTCGTCGCGGCGGCCGGGCGGTACGTCATGCCAGGCCTGATCGACACCCATCTCCACCTCGCGTTCGACGGGGGGCCGCGACCCGTCGAACGGTATCTCGAGGACGGCATCGATCCGGGCCTGCCCAGCCGGATGGCGGACGCGGCACGGATGGCCCTCGATTCTGGGGCGACGACGATCCGCGACCTCGGTGGCCCCGATGGAGCCTCGTTCGAGCTGCGCGACAGGCTTCTTCATGACCGGCTGCTGGGGCCGCGCCTCGTCGCGGCGGGACTGGTCGTGGCACCGCCCGGCGGCCATTGTCATTTCATCGCCCGGCTGACCGCCGATCCGACCGACCTGGTCGACGCGGTTCGCGCCCAGCTCGATGCCGGCGCCGATTGCATCAAGGTCATGGTCACCGGTGGCGTCCATACCCCCGGCTCGAGCTCGGCCGACACGTACTACGATCTCGCCGCGCTCGCGGCCGCCGCCGATCTGGCTCATGGACACGGCCGCCGGATCACGGGCCACGCGACGAACACGACCGGCATCGAGCGCGCCATCCTCGCGGGGTTTGACAGCATCCAGCACGGCTCGGCACTCGACGACCGGCTGGCGGGACTGGCGGCCGCGCGCGGGTTGATCGTCGTTCCGACGCTGGGCACCCATGCCGCGATGAAGGAACACCTCGGCGACCCGGGCATCCCGACCTACGTGGCGGCGGCCGCCGAACGTGGCAGCGTCGGCAAGGTCCATGCGGTTCGAGCGGCCGTCACCGCCGGCGTGTCCATCGCCGCGGGCACAGATGGCGGTGTCACGTTCGTTGGCCACGGTGCACTCGCCCGCGAGCTCGAGCTGCTCCGAGAGCAGGGGCTCGGAGCGATGGCGACGCTCGCCGCAGCCACCTCGATCGCAGCGATCGAGGTCGGCCTCGCCGATCGTATCGGGAGGATCGCCCCCGGCTACGATGCCGACCTCATCGTCCTCGAGCGGGACCCGCTGGTCGACATCCGGGCGCTCGTCCGACCGGTCGCGGTCATGCGGGGCGGGTTCACGCACGCGGGAGCGGCCCTCCTGCAGCCCGCCGGGGGCGGAGCCGGACGATGACCGACCACCTGGTCGTCTCGGCGGAGGTCGACGCCGCACTCCGTGTCGTGTCGACGGCGACCCTCACCGCCCAGCTCCTGCGGCGCGGTATCCGCACCTCGTTCCTCGCGGGCGTCCGGCCCCTCCGGCCGGACCTGCGGATGGTGGGCCGAGCCATCACCCTTCGCTATGTCCCGATGCGCGAGGACATCGGCACCGGGGCCGAGTTCGACAACAGCACCAATCCCCAGCGGATCGCGGTTGAGTCCGTCGGACCCGGCGACGTCCTTGTCATCGATGCGCGGGGCGACACGCGCGCCGCGTCTCTCGGCAACATCCTCGCCACCCGGATCCTTCGGCGGGGCGCCGCCGGCATCGTCACGGACGGGGCCTTTCGCGATACACCCGGCTTCATCGATCTTGACCTGCCGACATATGCGGCCGCGGCGCACGCCGCCACCTCGGCGACGGTCCACCATCCGGTCGACTTCGGCCTACCGATCGGCTGCGCCGGCGTCCTTGTCCTGCCTGGCGACATCCTCGTCGGCGACGCCGAGGGAGTCGTGGTCATCCCGGTCGCGATGGTCGCGGCGGTCGCCGCAGACGCCCTCGAGCAGGAGCACCTCGAGGCCTTCCTGCTCAGGCTCGTCGATGGCGGCGCAGCCGTCCCCGGGGTCTATCCGCCAAACGAGGCGACCATGCTCGCATACCGCGACGAGAACGGCGCACTTTCCACGGGGTGATAATCACTTCCGAAACCATTGACACTGCCACGATCGGTCCGTACGATCGGCCGAGCAGAACCACACGTCCGTTCTTGGAGGAGGTCGCGATGGCAGGGCCCGTATCCCGGCTCGGGGACATCAAGCTGTCGCGGCGGCGGTTCATCGCGTACAGCGGGCTGACGATGACCGCTGCCGCCTGCAATCCGATAGCCGCCCCGTCGAGCGGAAGCCCGGCGACGCGGGCCCCGTCGGCGAGTGGCGGCGCCGCTGGCTCGGCGACGCCCAGCCAGACGGCGGGTGCGGTCCTCCGTTACGGCAGGGCAGGCGACATCACCGACTTCAATCCGTGGGATATCTCGGGTTCCGAGACGGAGGTCTACAACCAGGTCTTCTCTCGCCTCGTCTGGCGCGATTCCGATGGCAAGGAGCATCTCGATCTGGCCGAATCGTACGAACTGGCGCCCGACGGGAAGACCGTCACAATCAAGGTTCGATCGGGCGTGAAGTGGCATGACGGCAAGGACTTCACGGCCGCCGATTACGTCACGATGTACGGCTACTTGACCGACCCGGCCATGGCCGAAGACCCCAACATCGGTGAGATGAAGGGCGTGCTCGAGAAGATCACCGGCGTCGAAGCCCCGGACCCGACGACACTCATCCTCAAGGCCTCGGCGCCGGTCCCGTATATCGCCGACATCCTCGATTACTGGCACGCCATCCGGATCGACAACCCGACGGACTTCGGGTTCGTCGCGACCCCGCCGGTCGGCACGGGTCCGTTCAAGCTGACCGAGGTGATCCCGAGTCAGAGCGTCACCTTCGAGGCCAACCCCGACTACTACGTCGAGGGCCAACCGGTCCTGGGCGGGTTCGCGATCTCCTTGTATGGCGGCGCCACGAACCTGCTCCAGAACCTTCAGTCGGACAGCGTCGACGGCATCCTGGTGGCGAACCCCGCGGAGATCGCGTCGGTCGCCGGCGACGACGCCTACCGGGTCGATGTCACTCCCGGCGGCGGCGTCTGGGACGTCTATTTCAACGTTCGCAAGGCACCGTTCGACAAGCCGGAGGTCCGTCAGGCGCTGTCCTATGCGATGGACCGCGAGGCGATGGTCAAGGCCGGCGACGAAGGCCTGGAAATGGGCGTGACCACGCCGTTCAACAACCCGAGCTCGCTCGGCTACAAGGCAGAGCTCGTGACCGCGCATCCGTACGACCTGGCCAAGGCCAAGGCGCTGCTCGACGCGGCCGGGGTCAAGGATCTCAAGATCGTCTATCCATCCCCGAGCAGTATCCCCCGATCCGAGACCTACGGGCTTATCTGGCAGGCCTCGCTCAAGGAGATCGGGGTCACCCTGGAGATCCAGCCCGTCGACGACGCGCGCTGGGGCGACATCGGCAGCGGCAAGGATCCGAACACCGACCTCGTCATCTGGAACAACGGGCGCGGCAATCGGGACCCGGCGATCTTCTGGAGCACGCAGCGGAACTTCGGTGGCGGCGCCGAGACGATCTGGGGTTACAACAACCCGGAGTTGATCGCCCTCGTCGCCCAGGGAGCTGCGGAGGTGGACCAGGCGAAGCGAACGACGATCTATCAGCAGGCCAACCAGATCCTGGTCGACTCATCGCACGTCCTCGTCATCTCGACAAGGTCCCAGTACTGGGTGTACAACGCGAAGGTGAAGGACATCGACGTCGACCTCATCGGCGCGATCGTCCTGGCGGGCGCGTCGATCGGCGCCTAAGGGCGTCGATCGTCGTCCCAGCCGCGCGCACGGAGGCTAGCTCCGGGAGAGTGCATGGGTCGCTACGTCCTGACCCGCCTGCTGCAGTTCCTGCCGACACTGTTCATCGCATCGGTCGTGGTCTTCCTGGTGATCCAGGCCTCACCAGGGGACCCGGCCAGGATCAAGCTCGGGCCAGAGGCGACGCCGGAGCAGGTCGCCATCGAACGAACGCGACTCGGCCTGGACGAGCCGCTGCCCGTCCGCTATGTCATCTGGCTGTCCGATGCGGTGCGGCTTGATCTTGGTCGCTCGTTCCAGAGCAACCTGCCCGTCACGGATGTGGTCTTCGATGCCTTCGGCTACACCGTCCGCCTCGCGCTGGCAGCGGGCGCCATCGCGACCACGCTCGGGATCTCGGCGGGCATCCTCGCCGCGCTGTTTCGCGGGAGGTCTCTCGACATCGTCATCTCCACGATGTCGGCGGTCCTGTTGAGTTTGCCCAGTTTCGTCATCGGGATCGTGCTCATCCTTGTGTTCGCCGTGAACCTGCGCTGGCTGCCATCGTCGGGGGCGGGCCGGACCGGCCAGGCGCTACTGGATGGCTTGCGCTACCTGATCATGCCGGCGGTAGCCCTCGGCCTGCCGTTTGCGGCGGTCCTGACCCGGTTCATGCGCGCCGCGATGATCGAGGCGCTGGGACAGGATCATGTCCTGACCGCGCGCGCCAAGGGCCTCAAGCCGGTCACCGTCGTCGGGCGACACGCCGTGCGCAACGCCCTCGTGCCCACGATCACGATCGCCGGAATCAGCCTCGGGACGCTTCTGGCGGGGGCCGTCGTCATCGAGACCGTCTTCTCCTATCCGGGGCTCGGACGGCTCATCGTCGGCGCCATCTTCAATCGCGACTACCCGATCGTGCAGGCCGGATTGATCCTGGCGGCGGTCGTGCTCCTTGGCATGTCCCTGCTGGTCGACCTCATGTACGGCATCCTCGATCCACGGATCCGGACCGGACGGAGCGGATCGTGACGGTCGCCGTCCCGCTCGTACCCCGCGCATCGGTCGTCGGGCGAGCCAGACGGATCGACACTCGCCTCCTGATCGGTGGCGGGATGCTCGCCCTGATCATCCTCGCCGCCGTATCCGGCCCGCTCCTGCTCGCCCGGTTCGACCCCATCGAACTGCACCTCGACCACCGCCTGGAAGGACCGACCTCGACCTTCACCCTGGGCACGGACGAGGTCGGCCGCGACATCTTCAGTCGCCTCCTGTCTGGACTGCAGCCGGCCCTCCTCGCCGGGCTCGCGGCGGTCCTCGTGGCAGCGATCTCGGGGACCTTGATCGGCGTCTCATCCGGGTATTTCGGTGGCAAGTACGAATCGTTCGCCAACCGGATCATGGATCTCCTGCTCGCATGGCCGACGATCTTTCTCGCGCTCGCGATCGTGCTGCTCGTCGGCCCCGGTCGGTTGAACGTGATCCTCGCCATCGGCATCGCTGAGACACCGGTGTTCGCCCGGCTGGTGCGGTCGATCACGATCCAGAACCTGCACGGCGAGCACGTCGAGGCGGCCCTCTCGATGGGTGCTTCAAGCAGACGGATCATGCGCGTTCACATCCTGCCTTTTGCGGTCAGCGCGCTCATCGTGCAGCTCGCGATCTCCACTCCGCAGGCGGTCGTGGCGGAGGCGTCCCTGAGCTTCCTCGGGCTCGGCGCGCAACCGCCTGAGCCGTCCCTCGGCGCGATGCTCAGCGGGGCCCAGGACTTCCTGTCCAAAGCGCCGACGTACACGATCTTCCCGGCCGTGACGATCGGCATCCTCGTGCTCTCGCTGACCCTCCTCGCGGACGGCCTTCAGGACCGCCTGGACCCGCGTCGTCGTGGTGGCCGGTCGTGACGCCCTCGCACCCGGCCGAGGCGCCCCTGCTCGACGTTCGCGGCCTGAGCGTGGCCTTCCCGTCGCCTCGCGGCGATCTGATGGCCGTCGACCGGGTCTCACTTTCGGTCGGTCGTGGTGAGACGGTCGCGCTCGTCGGCGAATCGGGATCCGGCAAGAGCATGAGTGCACTGGCCATCATGCGCCTGACGCCGCCCGGCGCACGGATGAGCGCGGACTGGCTCGGCCTCGACGGTGCGGACATGTCGAAGCTCGGCGAACGAGAGATTCGCGATATCCGTGGTCGGCGGATCGCGATGGTCTTCCAGAACCCGATGTCGTCGCTCAATGCGGTCCTCACGATCGGGCGGCAGATCACCGAATCGCTCGAGCGCCACATGGGCCTGCACGGGCGGATCGCCCGGGCCCGGGCGATCGAGTTGCTGGCGATGGTCGATGTGCCCGCCCCTGGCAAGCTCGTCGACGCGTACCCCCATCAACTTTCGGGTGGGATGCGCCAGCGCGCGATGATCGCCATGGCCCTTGCCGCCGGACCGGAGCTGCTCATCGCGGACGAGCCCACTACGGCGTTGGACGTGACCATCCAGGCGCAGATCATGGAGCTGCTCGGTCGATTGCAGCGGGAGATGAGGATGGCGGTCCTGCTCATCACCCACGACCTGGGCGTGGTGGCCGGCGTCGCGAACCGGGTCTACGTGATGTACGGCGGACGGATGTTCGAATACGGCCAGGTCGACGACGTCTTTCGCGATCCTGCCCAGCCATACACGATCGGTCTGCTGGACACGGTTCGCCAGCTGTCCGATGAGTCGACCGAGAGTCTCATCCCGATCCCCGGGCAGCCGCCCGGCCTCGGTCCCGTCCTTGTCGGGTGCGCCTTCGCCCCGCGTTGTCGGTTCGTCGTCGACCTGTGCCGCGAGGAGACCCCGCCGCTCCGGGCGATGGGTCGCGACCGCGCGGCCGCCTGCCACGTCGCCGAGCCACGGGCCGAACCGGCGTGACGACGGCGAGCGAGAGCCTGCTTGAGGTCCGCGATCTGAAGGTCCATTTCAGCCTGCCTGGCGACGGCCTGTTGAGCCCTCGACGGATGGTCAGCGCCGTCGATGGCGTCTCGCTCGACATCGCCCAGGGTGAGACGATGGGGCTCGTCGGCGAGTCCGGCTCCGGCAAGAGCACGACCGGGCGGGCGATCCTGCAGCTCGTGCGACCGACCGCCGGAACCGTCCGTTTCGAGGGTGCCGACGTGACAAGTCGGGATCCGGCCGCGATCCGGAGGCTGCGTCGACGAGCACAGATGATCTTCCAGGACCCGTACGGCAGCCTGAACTCGCGGCTGTCCGTGGCGTCGATCATCCGTGAGCCGCTCGACATCCACCGGCTCGGCGACGGCCCGTCGCGGCGCCAGCGGGTGGCGGCCCTGCTCGACCAGGTAGGCCTTCCGAGCGATGCCGGCACACGCTTCCCGCACGAGTTCTCGGGCGGCCAGCGGCAACGGATCGGCATCGCCCGAGCCCTCGCGCTCGACCCTTCGCTCGTCATCTGCGACGAGCCAGTAGCCGCTCTCGACGTCAGCATCCAGGCCCAGGTTCTGCAGCTGCTCGATGAGTTGCAGCGTGAGCTTGGGATGGCGTACCTGTTCATCGCGCATGATCTCCACGTCGTTCGCCACGTTTCGCAACGCGCGGCGGTCATGTACCTCGGCCGTGTCGTCGAGCGGGGAGCGAGCCGGACCATCTTTTCCAGGCCACGTCATCCGTACACCCAGGCTCTCGTGTCGGCCGTTCCGATCGCCGATCCTGCGCTCGAACGGTCGCGCCGTCGGGTCGTCCTGCGGGGCGAGATCCCGAGCCCGACAGACCCCCCGTCCGGCTGCCGGTTCCGGACGCGCTGCCCCTACGCGCAGGAACTGTGCGCAAACGTCGAGCCACAGCTCGAGGATGCCGGCGATGGGACCTACGTCGCCTGCCATTTCTGGCGGGACCTGCCGGCCGCAGGCAGGCTGGCCCCGTCCGCCGAAGCGGTCCCGTCCGACGTTTGAGCCGGACGGGCGGGCGGTGGCCGCCATCTTCCCTTTCCACGGTGGCCTGTCGTGAGCGTCGCCGTGGTGACAGGTGCGACGGGTGCGATCGGTGGCGCGTGCGCACGACGCCTGGGCCAGGACGGCGCGAAGATCATCGCCATCGGCCGTCGGCCGACTGCGGTCGACGCCCTGTGTGCGGAGCTGCAGGCCGGCGGGATCGACGCGATCGGTGTGGCCGCCGATCTATCGCGTCGGGCCGATGTCCACCACCTCGTCGACGAACTCGGCCGGCTCGCTCCGGACGGCGTCGACATCCTCGTCTCGGCGGCCGGCGAAGGGACGATCGGACCGGCGCTCGACGTGTCAGAGGCGGACCTCGACGGTCAGCTCGAATTGAACCTCGCGTCTCACTTCCTCGTCGCCCAGGGCATCGCCCGGTCGATGGTGGGCCGCGGGCGGGGCGGCCGGATCGTCTTCGTCTCGAGTACGGGCGCGACAGCCGCGCACACGAATGCGGTCATCTATGACGCGGCCAAGGCGGGCCTCGAGGCGATGGCCCGCGGCCTGGCGACGGAGCTCGGTCCGCACGGCATCCTTGTCAACGCCGTGCAGCCCGGGAACGTCGTGAATCACCGGTTGGTGGATGACGAACCGACGCCGAACAACCTCGGCCGCTGGGCGATGATCCCGCTTCGCCGGCCCGGGCGGCCCGAGGAGATCGCCGAGGTCGTCGCCTTCCTGACCTCGATCGGGGCGTCGTACCTCAGCGGTGAGGTGATCAGGGTCGATGGCGGCAGGAACGCTCGGACGCCGTCACCGGACGATGCCGAGCTCATGCGGATCTGGAGTGTCGGACCACCCGCGGTCGAGGAGGAACATCCCTAGACGCCAGTGGGACTTGGCCCCACGCGCAGCTGGTCGGCACACGTGAACAACGCTGGGACTCCGCCGGTATGGTGGAACGCGATCACATCGTCCGGCGTCAGCCGCCCTTCGCGGGCATGGCCAAGGAGCCCGGCCATCGCTTTGCCGGTGTAGATCGGATCGAGGACGAGGCCATCGAGCGCGCCGGCGATCCGGATCGCATCGAAGGCAGCCGCGGACGACAGCCCATAGCCCGGCCCGATGAAGCGATCGTCGATCTCGATGTCAGGCGCCACGGGCGGGACGGCGAGCCTGAGAAGCGACTCGATCTCGGCGAGCAGCCCGGTCACGATATCAACCTGGATGGCCGTGTCGAACTGATGCGAGATCCCACGGACCTGGATGTCGGCCCCGATCAGGCGAGCTGCCGAAAGGAGGCCGGCATAGGTCGGCCCACCGGAACTGACATAGATCGAGGACCGTACTTCTCCGGCGGCCCGGAGCTGGCCCTCGATCTCGAGCAGGGTGCGCATCGCCGCGATCGCCCCAAGGAGCTTCGAGGCGGGGGTGAGGGTCAGCAGCATCGGTCGACGCCCCGACGCTTCGAACTCGGCGACGCGCCCCCGGGCGAGCTCGAGCAGGGTGAACGTATCGGCTGCCTCGACGAATTCGATGCCTGCCCCGAACAGCTCATCGAGGAGCAGGTTGCCTTGCCACGAGACCGGCCGATCACCCGACCGACGCAGGAGGAGCCGGACCTCGATTCCCATCTTCGCCCCGGCAGCCGCCAGCTGGCGACAATGGTTCGAATGGACGTAGGCAGCGCCCAGGAGAAGGTCCGCGCCCGATGCCACGGCCTCGGCGACGGTGTGCTCCAGGGTCCGTACCTTGTTGCCACCGAGCCCCAGCCCCGTCAGGTCGTCGCGCTTGACGAAGAGGCGCCGCACGCCGAGGAGGTCGGCGAGCCGGGGCGCCTCCTGGAGCGGGGTCGGGAGCGACCCCAGGAGGACTCGCGGAATCTTGTCGAGACGGCGTTGCAACTCGTCGATGCGGTTCGCGTTCGCGGTCATCAACGTCCTCAGCACGAGTTCGGGCACTCCGTCTGGTGATATCGTATCTCACACCGTGGTAGCCACCGAGGCAGTCAGCCCCCACGTCCGCCTGATCCGTGGGCCAATCGGAACGGGCTTTGTCGCGATCTACGTGGTTCTCGGGCGACGGACCGCGCTCGTGGATACGGGCTTTGCGCAGCATCCGGTCTCGACCATCGGCCCGGGCCTCGCAACCATCGGGCTGACGCTCCGAGAGGTCGATCTTATTCTGACGACCCATGCCCACCCGGACCATGTCGGGGGTCACGCAAGCGTCGTCAGCGCCTCGGACGCCACGGTCGGTGTCCATCCGGCGGATCAGCTTCGGATGGACGGTCTGTGGAAGCGTCCGGTCCCCGACGACGACTTCCTCGCCGACTTCCACGCGGTCGGCCTCCAGCATCGGACTGAGGAGCGGATCGCGTCCTTGCTCGCCGACGCCGGCCGACCGGTCATCGTCGAGCTCACGCTGCGCGACGGCGACCGGATCGATCTCGGCGCGGGCGTCGCGCTTGACGTCGTTCACACTCCCGGCCACACCGGCGGGTCGTTGACCTATCTCATCCAGCCGGACATGACGGCACTCGTCGGAGACGCGATCCAGGGTCTGGGCGGCGGTTCGGGGTTGCCGCTGTACGAAGACCCGGAAGCCTACCTGTCGTCGCTGGCAAGGATCGGAGAGCTTGGCGTGCCGATGGTCGGGCTCGGTCATCGGTTCCGTTCGAGGCATCTGGTCGGAGCATCGCCGGTCGTCGAGGGCCGATCCCTGGCCGCCCTGCTCGAGGAGAGCGGATCGTTCCCGCCGATCGCGGACCAGGTGGCGCGGGAGGTCGTGGCCGCCCGATATCCATCAGACAAGGGGGCGATCTGCGCGTTTCTGCAAGGTCTGCCGGCGCCATTCGATGGCCACGATGCCGACCTCGAGGCGATCGGCGAGGCCTCGCTGCACGCCGCACTCCTGCACATCGAGCGCGCCCGAACGTTGCTGTGAGGGCGGTCCGGGCAGTGGACCGATCTAGCCGTTCACCATGGCGGTGCGTGGATCGGGCGGAACGGAGCCCGCGATCGTGCCATCGCCCGTCGAGCGAAAACCGAAGTGGTCCGAGATCGCCCGAGCCGTCGCGACGACGATCGACTCGAGCTCCGGCGCTCGCCGAGTCACCTCCTCGACCGTGGTCGCGACCGAGATCGCGGCGATCGCCCGGGCGCGATAGTCGAAGATGGGCGCACCGATGCAGCTTCGGAACTCGCTCGATTCGCCGTGGTCGATCGCGAAGCCGCGCTGGCGGGTCAGGCTCAGTTCCTTGCGTAACTCGGTGGGGTCCGTGATGGTGTTCTTGGTGAACTTCTGGCGGCCTTTCGAGGCCAATAGCGCCTCGACCTCCTCCGGCGGTGCGTAGGCGAGCAGGACCTTGCCTAGTCCGGTCGAATAGGCCGGTGCCTGCAAGCCGAGCGGGACGTACGCGGTTCCCTCCGACCCGCTGTCGACGCGATCGATGTAGATGACATTGCCGCCTCGGTAGATCGCGAGGTGGCAGCGCAGGCCGGTCTGAAGCGAGAGCGTCCGGAGATACGGTCTGACCTCGGCGGCCATGCGCACCGCCTGCATGATCACCGACCCACGGAGCTCCATGACCTTCAGTCCGAGTTCGTACCACTTGGTGCGCAGGTCCTGTTCGACGTAGCCATGAGCCGTCAACGCCTTGAGCATCCGGTGGGTCGTCCCGATCGGCAGGTTGATCTTCTGGGCGATCGCGGACAGGGTCATGCCGGTCTCGGCGGAGCCCAACAGCTCGAGGACGGCGAATGCGCGCTCGAGGGTCCGGATCCCACCGGTCGACGACTCGCGTGGCCCGCTTGGCTTCACACTCGCTCGGGGTTGGCCAGCGTCCTCCGTGTCGGGTCGATCGGTCGTCGTCATGGCTGGTCCAGTGTACCGTGGAATGCACGGTTGGCATCATGATTTCCACGGGGCGGAAAGCCGATTTGCGGTCAGGGCGACCAGCCGGCATCGTCAGCGGGTGGGAGACGCCCTCACGTGGCGATCCTCAGGTCGACCGGAAGGCCGAGGATGCGGGCCGGTCATGAACACCCGGCGGATGCGGCATGCGCTCTCGCCGACGCCGCCCAACCGGGTGAACGGTCTCGTCCGTTGCGATCCCCGCCCCCAGGTCCTTGCGGACGGATTCCTCGTAGGCGCGAAAGAGGCCGGTCGTCGCAGTCGTCGCGGCGATGAGCTTGACGATGACCTCGTGACTGACGAGCGGCTTGCCCGCCAATTCTGGGTGATCGCCGAGAAGAGGCGGTGCTCGATCTTGTCCACTTGCTCGTCCCGGGCGGCAAGTGGCAGACGGCGATCTCGAGGCCCGTCTCGTCGGCGAGCTTCTGGAGCTCCCACTCCACAGGCGGAGCCGGTAGCCGTTGCTCCCGCCGGCGTCGGCGGTGATGAGCAGGCGGGTCGCGTCAAGGATAGAGCGGCGCACCCATCGTCGCCCACCAGCGGCGGATGCTCTCGACCACGAGGGCCGCGGTGTCGTGGTCGGTGCCGACGCTCACCCAGGCCTCGCTCCGAGCGAGGTCGTACCCCCATAGGGGCTCACCCGCCCAAGCTCGGGGATCACGACCCCTCAGAGCTCCGCAATATCTACCATTTTGGCCTTGACACTTGGTATTTCCGGGAAGAATGAGGACAGAACCACAAAGATGTCGTCATTACAACGGAAGGGCTTGCGCAACCGATGCTCAACAAGAACACCCTGCGGCGGGAAGGCAATCGCGGTTCGTCGTGTTTGGAGCACGGTCCCGAATGCCCTTTAGGATGCGTCTGGAGCGATACAACCTGATGCTCGCGATGAGGAACGGCTTCCTCCGTACGAGCGTAGACACACACTCCAGCAGGTCGCCGATGAAATGGAGCGGCCCGGATTTGAGCGACCGAGCCGAGAACGCGTGCGACAGCTCCTTGACGTGCCCCGTCAATAAGACGGCCCCACGGCCGCACCACCGCGCCGAACTAAACCCTGCGAATCAAGTGCTGGGAAGTGCGGGGGACCCAGCGCGGCAAGGCGCGGGCCGCCGCGTATCGACGGCAGCTTGAGGCTCTCGACCCCTCCGTCCTAGGAGAAGATCAGACCTGAGCCCTAGACGAGGTCGTGGCGCGGAAGCTCCCCGTCGGATCTTCTTCCGTACTCGACTTTTGGGCGCGGCCAGCCCGAGTTGGACAGCACACCTCGAGACTGGACACCCATGAGTTGCCATGCGGTGTCCGATACCCACGACGTATCAGTTCACGACAAATCATGAGGACGTGGACACCTCTGACACCGTGCCACGAAAGCGGGCGGGTGTTGGTGGAGATGGGGGAGAGTCGAACTCCCCGTCCAGAGCCCTTCGCCGGGGACCACTACGAGCGTGTCCGATGGTTTGTCGTCGACCGCCCGAACGGGCATCGGCACTCTGCCGGGCGGTCCAGTCACGTGCCCCTAGATCGGGCTTGACTCCGGACTACGTGACGCTGGTCCGGATCGCAGCCTCGCTGAGTGACGCTTCCACTACCCACGAGGCGGAGGTAGCTTCCACGCTCACCTTAC